>VBLM01000162.1 GCA_005879095.1 Deltaproteobacteria bacterium | reverse complement strand
GTCGAACCGGGCGTCGAGGACGTACGCGTCAAGCTCCCGCATCATCTCGTAGGAGTAGGTGTTCGCAGGCGGCGCGTTCAGCTTGACTTCGAAGCGTTCACCAGTGTCATGCGGAGCCTCTTACCACGCTCGACGCGCGGCGGCCCTATCGCGCGTAGGCTGTCGTCAGCAAGCCGAGGACGGCGCGCGTGCCCGAGACGAAATTGCCGATCCTCAAGTTTTCGTCGTGGGAATGCTGGTTGTTGTCGGGGTTGACGGTTGGGACGAGCACGAAGGGCACGCGCATCGCTTCCACCAGTACGTCGGTGGGTACGGTCCCGCCCATCATGCGGATGCGGTCAGGCTCGCCCGCGGCAGCGGCCCGGCTTTCCGCGCCGAGCGCCAGGAGCGCCCAGCGGCCAACAGGGGAATCCATCGGCATTCGCTCAGCGACCTGCACCGGACCGAGCTTGAGGCTGGCGAGCTTGGCGTACCGGGCGCGGTCTTCCTCCAAGGGAGCTCCGTCGACCAGGTGATAGCCCTGCGCTTCTACGTGGCGACGGATCAGCTCGAACAGCCGGCGGCCGTCTGTCTCCGGCGTCGTGCGCAGGTCGAGCTCCGCCACCGCCTCGCTCGGGATGATGTTCGCGGCCTTCGCCCCGACCGCACCGGCTGCCATCCCGCGCACGTTGAGCGAGGGGTACTGCAACGCTTCCTGGTAGTTGCCGCCGACCTTCTCCGCGCTGGCGATTCCGAGGCGCTTGCGGATCGCCGGCTCGTCGTCGCCGGCGCGGGCGAAGACTGCTCGATCTTCTGCTGTCAGATTCACTCCGTCGTAGTACCCGGGAATCCGCACCCGTCCGTCGTCGCCTTTCATCGACGCGAGAAGCGCCGCCAGCCGCATCGCCGGATTCGGCACGTAGTTGCCGTAGTGCCCGCTGTGCGCCGGCGACTTCGGGCCGTACACGGTCAGTGTCGCCTGCGTGAGGCCGCGGTTGCCGAAGACGAGCGTCGGGCGGCCAGATGCGTGCAGCGGGCCGTCGAGGATCACCAGCGCGTCGGCGTCGAAGAGCGGGCGGTTCGCGGCGATCACGCCCGCGAGGCTGGGCGAGCTGATCTCCTCCTCGCTGTCCAGAATCACCTTGACGCGCACCGCCGGCGCCTTGCCTTGCGCCGCCAGCACGTCCATCGCCGTCAGGAACATGAAGATCGGAGCCTTGTCGTCGGCGGCCGATCGGGCGAAGACACGCAGCTCCGGATCGAGCGGCTCCGCGAGGAGCTGCTCGCGATCGACTTCGCGCCATCGTCCGTCCGCCTCGCGCTTCTTCACCACCGGCTGGAAGGGGCTCTTCTGCGCCCACTCCTCCGGGATGACGGGCTGTCCATCGAAGTGGATATAGAAGAGAATCGTCTTTACGCCGGGCGCGGCGGCGTCGGACTGGGCCAGGACCAGCGGCCGGCCGGCAGGATCGTCCAGGAGTCGGGTCGAGAAGTGGCGCTTCTCGAAGGCCGCCACCAGGAATGCGGCGTTGCGCCGCATGTCGTCCGGTTTGTCGGGGATGTTCGGGATCGCCAGGAGCTCGAGGTATTCACCGAAGTTCTTGCGCGCCGCGCCGGTGATGGCATCCTCCGCGTCAGCGCCTGGCAACGCGAGCAAGAGAGCCATGCCGGCAATGAGCGTCATCCTGCGCCGCGTTCTATCACCTCACACCACGCAAGCAGAGTAGGGGTCTTCACGCGCGGTTCAGGACTGCGGGCGCTGCAGGAGATGGTCGTAGGCCGTCGCGGCCAGCACCGCCGCGAGCGACGTATCGAGCGCGCGCGTGAGCAGGTAAACGAGCATCCAGCTCACGGTGACGATGCCCTCGTGGAGAAGCCCGCACGCGAACGGCAGCGTCAACGCGAGCGTCCAGATCACCGCGCACACGCCGAAGCCCCTCATCCGCGCGCCTTCGATGAGCCGCTCGCTGCTCCGCAGCGCCGCTGCGCTCGAGCCGCCTTCGGCCACCACCGCCGGCACCGCCGCGAACGTTTCGCATAACCAGGCCACCCCGGGCAGCAGCAGCTTGAGCAGCTTCGGGCCGGCGGCCAACAGGATGCGCGCTCCCACGGCAAGCACCGCCGGGGCATGTTGCCGGAGCGCCTCGGGCAGCTCGCGGAAATCGCTGGAGATGCCGCGCCGCGCTTCGAGGACCGCCTTGGTCAAGGCCGCCTTGACCAGCAGCGCGGCGAGCAACTCGGCGGCGAAGAAGATCGGCACCAGCAGGAATCCCGGCAGCGACCGCAGCGGGAGCAGCAGCAGGAGCGGCAGGTGGACGAGGAACGCGACACCCCCGTACGCGGGAAGTTGTGTGAGCCAGGCCCGCACGCCGTCGGAGAGCACCTCGCCTGCGCTGAAGTCGTCGCTGACGATCGCTCTCGCCCGGGTGCGCTGCAGCGTCACTGCCCTGCGCTCCATGGAAACCTCCGTTTGCTGGCCGCGATTCTGCCGGCATGCTCCCGGCGTGCACAGGAGTACGGCCGGTCAGGTGATCCGGACGCGGTGGGCCGACCACCAGCGACTACCGTTCGCGAACGGCGACCACACGGTCGCGTTTCCGTCGCAGCGGAATTGTGCAGGGCCTCCCGACAGGAAAGTTCGGCGTCGTAGCTCCCCTTACTGCACACGAACGAGCACGCGCCCTCGCAGCTCGCCGCGCTCCACCGCCTCGTGCGCTGCCACAATCTGATCGAGCGAGAAGATTCGTCCCACGTCGATGTGCAGCTTCCCGTCCGCCGCCGCCCGGGTCAGCCCGCGAGCGGCCTCCGCCTTGGCCTCGTCCGGAAAGTCGTCGCTGCCGAGCAATCGCAGGGTGACGTTGGAGAAGAGCAGGGGCCAGAAGGGAATCTCCGGCCTCGCCGTGAGGGAACCGTAGACGGCGATCACCGCACCCTGCGAGACGACTCTGGCGTCGAGCTCGACGTTCTCCGACAGCGC
>VBLM01000766.1 GCA_005879095.1 Deltaproteobacteria bacterium | reverse complement strand
CGGACGGTGCCCGTCGCCATCGCGCTCTTCGCCGGCGAGCACGTCGAGCCCTGGGGCCAGATCGCCGCCGCCTCGGTGCTGGCCACCCTGCCCCTCGCGGCGCTGGTGTTCTTCTTCCAGCGGCGCATCGTTGCCGGCCTCACCGCCGGCGCGGTGAAGGAATAGGCATGGCCAGCGTCTCGCTCGAACGGGTTTCCAAGTCCGTGCCCGGAGCCGACATCCTCCGCGACCTGTCGCTCGAGATCGCAGACGGCGAGTTCCTCTCGCTCGTCGGACCCTCGGGATGCGGCAAGTCCACCACGCTCAATCTCATCGCCGGACTCGACGAGCCGACCAGCGGCGCCATCCGCATCGGCGGGCGGCAGGTCAACGGCCTTCCCCCCGCGGAGCGCGATCTCGCCATGGTTTTCCAGAGCTACGCGCTCTACCCGCACAAGGACGTGCGCAAAAACCTCGCCTTCCCGCTCGAGGTCGCGCGGCTGCCGCGCGCCGAGATCGACCAGCGGATCGCGGAGACGGCGGAGATGCTGGGTCTCTCGCCCCTGCTCGGGCGCAAGCCGCGCGATCTCTCCGGCGGGCAGCGCCAGCGCGTCGCACTCGGCCGTGCGCTGGTCCGCAAGCCGCAGCTCTACCTCCTCGACGAGCCGCTTTCGAACCTCGACGCGAACCTGCGCACCCAGATGCGCGCCGAGTTGAAGCGGCTGCACCGCCAGCTCCGCGCCACCTTCGTGTACGTCACGCATGACCAGGCCGAGGCGATGACGCTGTCGGACCGCATCGCCGTGCTGCGGGCGGGCGAGCTGCAGCAGACCGGGTCGCCGCGCGAGATCTACCAGCGCCCCAGAAACCGCTTCGTCGCCGAGTTCTTCGGTACGCCGCGCATCAACGTCGTGCGGCCTGGTGTGCTCGGCCTCGCGGGCCAGGCGATGGCGGGCGTGCGCCCCGAGCACCTCGAGGTGCTGTCTGCGCCGGCACCCGGGGCGGTCGAGGGCATCGTCGAGCTGGCGGAGCTGACCGGTGCTGACATCTGGGTGACGGCGAAGGTCGCGGGCGAGACGCTCTCGGCGCGAGCTCCGGCCAGCGCCGTTCTGGCTCAGGGCGATCGCGCCTGGCTGCGCATCGCCGGCGAGGTGCTGCGCTTCGACGCTGCCGGAAACGCGCGCAATGAGAGTCCGGCGTGAACGCTGCTGGCGCCTACACCGGCACCTTGACCTGAGCGTTCGCTTCCTGGCCGTAGTACTCGATGCCCACCTCGTTCGGCGTGCGGAAGTCGACCACCGAAAAGTGGTTCTTCTCCACGACCGTGCGCGCGCTTGCGCCGTCGAGCAGCAGCGCGGAGTAGATGAGGTTCAGGAACTTCCCACCGGCGAGCTTCCGCTGATCCATGGCGGAGGTCGAGAGGATGATGTTGCCGGCCTCCGCTCCGCTGATCGAGTCGCTGCCGAGCGACAGCGCCGGACTCAAGAGATCGATTCCGATCTCGATGCCTTTCTTGGCCCACTTGCTGTCGAACTGATCCTTGATCACCCGGAGCACGCTCCAGTTGAGCTCGTCCTTTTCGTTCTTGATCGGGCTGCTCGTGATCTGCACGATCTTGAGCTGCACCTCGCTCGCGGCGCTGCTGACCGCGAGGATGAGATCGCTCGTCGTGGTGATCTTCTTTTCGGTGACCCAGGACGCGCCCTTGACCACGAATCCGTGGTGCACGTCGCCCGACATGATCGCGCAATAGGAGGGGGCGAACGTCCGCTGCACCCAGGCGAGGAAGTCGGCGCGGCCGTCGGGGACGTCGAACCAGAAGTCGCCGCGGTCGTATTCCGGCTTCATCGGCTTGCCCTGGATCATTTTGGCGCCCGGCTGCCAGGGGAGGATCGGCGTCTGCAGGACGAGAACCAGCGGCTCGCCGCGCTTGAACGCCTTCGCCCCCAGCTGCTTCATCCGTTCCAGCTCGCTCTGCCCGATCAGCGTGGCCCGATCGCCGAACTCACGCGAGGTCCGCTCGTCGGCGACGAGGACCGGCGGGTGGGTCGGCGCCACGTACGACCAGGAGTGGTACCGCAGGAGCGGCGTGTCGAATCGTTCGCCGCCCTCGGCATAGGGCTTGCCGGCGCCCTTGCGCAGCGCCTCGAGATGCGTGCCGACCACGAAGCCGAGGTCCGGCTTCGACCCCGCCTCGGGATCGTTGCCCCATCCCTGAAAGGCCCAGTACGCCGCCAGCGCGTTCGCCAGCAACCGCCGTCCGAAGAAATTCTCCGGCTTCTGCGTGTTGTGGACCCAGTCGGCGCTGATGTTCCAGTCGTCGGTGATCTCGTGGTCGTCGAAGACCATGTAGGTGGCGACGTTGGCCAGCACGCGCCGGGTCGTCGCCACGGCCTGCGTGAAGCCGCGCAGACTCGGATCGTACGTGCGCTCGTCGTCGCTGAGGTGGCCCTCCAGTTCGTACTTTTCGCAGAGCTTCGGGTTGCAGACGAGCAGGTACATCGCCGCGAACTCCCCGAACGTGATCAGGTGGCCCTGGGCATCCTCGGTGGTGAAGCCGTGCCGGAGGATGATATTGCGCCGGCTTCCGGGCGGCGGTTTCTTCTTGTCGTCCGGGTCGGTGAACACCATGTTCGCCGCCGAGGTCGAGGTGTGGCTGCCGTCGAGCTGGAGCGTTTCGTCGAACCCCATCAGATGCTTGGAGAGGCTCCGCACCGACTGGAACAGCGAGCGCGCGACGTCGTCGGCGTAGATCTGGTCGCCGGTGAGGAACAGCGCCGCCACGCGCTTCGCCGGGTCCGACGCGGCCGACGTGAGCCACCGGTCGAGCGAAGGGTAGGCGTCGGTCCCGCTCGCTCCGGGCCGGCGGCATGAACCGTGCGCCACCCGTGAATTCTTGCTGGCGATCACGAACGTCGGACGCTTGTAGGGCGCGTAGCTGAGGCCTTCCTCCTCGGAGATCTTCACCTCTTTCGACGAAGTCCCGGTGTCGTAGGTCAGCGCGATGTCGTAGTCGAGGATCTTGTCGAGCGGAAACGTCCC
>VBLM01000767.1 GCA_005879095.1 Deltaproteobacteria bacterium | reverse complement strand
CTGGCGATCGGTGAAGCTGAGCACGCCCTGCTCGATCTGGAATTCATTTCCGCGGAACGTGGCGGTGCCGTGAACGGTGTTCACCGAACCGAGCAGACCAAGCGCGCGCGAGGTCCCGGTCACTTTCAGATCGCCCTTCAGGTCGGTGCGAGCCAGGTTGTTCTCCACCCGCACGCCGCGACTCAAATGCACGTCGAGATCGAAGTGCACCAGCACCGCGCTCTTGGTCAGAACTTTCGGTGTCGGCGGCCGCCGCGAAAAGTCGAGCAGCGACTTCTCGATCTCGATGTCCTCGGTGTACTTCATCCGCGAGACGATCAGGCTCCCGCCCAGCACCGGCTCGAGCGGCGGTCCGAACAGCGTCATGTCGCCGTCGAGCGTGGCGTTGAGCGACTCCTGCAGCTTGACGTTGACGTCGCCGATGTGGACCTGCATGTCGATCTTCTTCGGCTGCAGGCGCTCCATCTCCATGCCGCCCGAGAGCCGGGCTTCGCCGTTGTTGAGCTTGCCGCTGAGCGAGTCGATCACCAGCGCGTCCTGGGAGAAGGAGATGCTGCCGTTGAGGCCGCGCGCCGCGACCGGCAGGCCGCGCAGGCTGACCGCGCCGTCGTCGACGCGCAGGTTGCCGAGGACGGTGGGCGCCTTCGCGGTCCCGCCGACCGCGGCCTGGATCAGGAACGTACCCGACGCATGCTCGACGTCCGGCATCACGCCCTGCAGGAGCCGCCCGTCGACGCTCGCCGCCAGCCGCAGGTCGAGCTTGCCGTCGCTCCCGCGGCTGCCGTTGAGCTGCGCGGTCGTGTACGGCGCGCGCACCGCCAGCTTGTGGATGAGCAGGCCATTGGGACCGAACGAGAGCGCCGCCAGCCCGTCGTTTTCGAACGGCATGTCGTTGCGCAGCACTTTGAGCTCGGTGACGTTGATGGTGCCCGAGCTCTCCCTCCACGCCAGCAGCGACCCTTCGAGCTGCACGTCGGCCGCCAGCGACCCGCTCTGGATCTCGACGCCCGGGGAGAACGCGTCGACGTACGGTTTCAAGTCCGGCACCCGCACGCTGGCGGTGCTGGTGTAGTGGAAGTCGTCGAGCAGCTTCGCCTGTCCCTGCAGCCGGTGGGTACCGACCGTGCCGTGCCAGGTCATGGCCTTGCCGTCGATGTTCAGCGCCAGATCGCCGTCGCCGAGCTGCGCCTTGCCGGCCTTTCCGTCGGCGAACTCAACCGAGGCATTGATCAGAGGATGAGATGCAATCCCGCCGAGATGTGCCCTGGCCACCAGCGGCCCGCTCAACCGCGCCGACTCCGCCGCGTCGAGATCCGCGAGCGTGAAGTTCTCGGTCCGGGCGTCCATGTCCAGCTGCCACTCGGGTCCGAAGCGGCCCGCCATCGTCAGCTTGGCGCCGCCCGCGTGCAGGAGCTCGAGAGACTCGATCTGCAGCCGCGGCTCCTGCCCGTGCAGCGAGAAACGCGCCGAGCCGTGAGCGAACTTCTCGTCCCACAGCGAGACGTCGTCGAGCACCATCTTGGCCACGCCATCCGGTCCGGCCGCCGGACCCTTCACGTCGAGCACGCCGGCGAGGTGGCCGTCGACGTCCTTCGCATCGCGCACGGTGGAGAGCGCGGGCACCAGCCCGACCGCGAGGTCGATCAGGTCGTGCAGATACGCGTCCGGCAGCTCGAGATGGGCCTCCATCGGAATCGCGCTGTCGCGCATGTTCAGGGCGATCCGGCCCTGGTACATGCTGCGATCCTTGCGCCCCCGGATCTGATCGAGCACCAGGTTCATCGAGCGGGTGCCGAAGCTGAGCTGCGTCGAGACTTCGCCGAGCGAGAGGTCGAGGAGCCGGAACCCCTGCGCCGAAGTCGAGCTGTCGATGGTCAGATCCGCGTACGGCCCCGCCACGCGCGCCGCGAACGTCGCTTTCCCGTGCGCCGGCAGCGGCCCGATGTGGCCGTTGAAGTCGTCGAGGTCGACACCTTCGCCATGCCCGAGCAGCTGCATTCCGCGCCGCTGATCGGTGAAAAACGTGCTCTCCACCTGCACTTTCGAAGCTCCGGCCTCGACCGTCGTCCCGCGCAGAACGACCTTGTCGCGATCGATCGCCACCGCGCTGGCCAGTCTTCCGCGGCTGAACTCGAACATCCGCTGAGCGCCGCGCTTGTCATACCTCTGGTCGAGTACCGCGAAATCGGCCAGGTCGAGATTCGTCTCGGCCGCGAGCAAGAGCGGCGAGAGCGTGCCGCGAACCTGCACGCGCCCGCTCGCCTTGAGCACCACCAGGCTGTGCGGCACGCCCGCCTTGCGCAGGATCTCCTGCAGCTCCGCGTCGCGCAGCGACAGGTCGGCGGTGAGCGGCAGCGCCGATTCCTCGAGATCGAGCTCCGCCGAGCCGGCGACGACGCCCTTGCCCATCGGCAGCTCGAACCGGTCGAGCTTGACGCGCTCGGGCGTGACCTCGAACTTGATCCGCGCGTCGCCGGGCGCGAATCCTTCCAGCGCCAGCGACTTCACCCGCAGGTCGCCTTTCACCCGCGGCTTGCCCGCGGCCAGTGACACCGTCGCGTCGACCGACAGCCCGCCCTTCACTCCGGTGAGAATCCCCGGCAACAAGCGCGCGGTGGCATTCGCGAGATCGTCCGCGCGCAGGTTGGCCGACATCTCGATCTGCGGATCGCAAAGGCCCTGCAGCGTGCCTTTCACGAACGCCGAGACGTCGGTGCCGATCACGTCGGCCTTCTCCAGATCGACGCTGCCGGTGCCACGCAGGTCGACGGTTCCCGCCGTCCGCGTCGAGATCAGTCCGATGGTCCGCCCCGGCACTTGCACGCTGCCGCCGCGGGTCGCGACGCTGACCTTGAGCTTGCCGCCGCGGCCGTCGACGGAGACGCCCGCGTGCGGCACGTCGACGCGCACGCCGCCCGACTTGAGCGCGAAGCTCGCCTTGCGCACCTTGACGCGGCCGAACTCGAATCGATCGAGCACGTCCGGCAGGCACTGGCCGCCTTGCGCCGGCGAGGAACCGGACTGATCGAGTGAGAGCGAAACCTCGGGGTGATCGATCTCCAGCCGCTCCAGCCGCACCCGCTGCAAGAGCGGCCGCACCATCACCTGCGCGAAGACGCGCACGATATGGACCTCGATGCGGCCGACCGAATCGCTGATCTGCAGGCCCTCGATGGTGAGCTTTCCCTTTTCCGGCTCGACCGAGCAGCTCGCGACCTTCACCTGGGCCGCGGTGGCCTCCTCGATGGTGGCGACCGCATAGGCGCAGAGGTTGTTGGCGACGAAATCGGTGCGCAGAAACGCGACCGCGCCGCCCGAGACGACGGCGGCGGCCAATCCGACTGCGACGAGGATTCTGCTCGACACTGACTAGCTCGGCTTCGCAAGCCCGGCCAGGTAGCGATCGATCTCGCCCAGGTCGATCGGCTTGCCTTTCTCGGAAGACGCCGGTGGCGGCGGCGCGGCCACCTTGCGCGGCTGAGGCGCCGCGGTCTCCAGCGGGGTGGCGCCGCCGTCGAGCCCGAGGTCGAGCGCCACCCGGGCGATCATGGCTTCGTCGATCATCGGCGCCCGCGCGACGTAACCCTCGAAGAGCGCGTTGTCGCACAAAGTATTGATCACGCG
>VBLM01000764.1 GCA_005879095.1 Deltaproteobacteria bacterium | reverse complement strand
AAGCCGTGCGGCAGGCGGTCGAACGCCCCGGGCGCGTAGATCTCGGCGTAGTCGGGCAGGCGGTCGATCCAGACCAGACGGTTGTTCCAGTGGTGTAACGGCGATCCGAAAACGCGAAGGTTGCGCACCAGCAGCGGCGAGGCCGCGGCGAGAAAGGCGAGGCCCATTCCCCACGCCCACGGATCGCGCAGCGCGCGCGGGCCGCGCCAGAGGAGCAGCGCGACGGCGAAACAGAAGACGAGGAAGATGCCGGAGCCCTTGTCGAGCTGGGCGAGGCCGGCAAGGCAGCCCGCGGCAAGCCAGTAGAACGGACGTTCTAATCCTAGAATGATCGTACTAACGGCTCCCGCCCACAGCAAAACCAGCAGCGGCTCGGCGGATTCGCGGCCCGAGTATTCGACGAACGTCTCGCTCGCCGCCAGGAACGCGGCGAGGACCAGCGCCGGCCCCGGACCGGCATGCCGGCGCACGGTGCGCCACCAGGCGAGGAGAGCGAGTACGCCGATAAATATAGTAAGTATACGACCGCGCGTATGAAAGCCGTGGTCGCGCCCAGCCACCAGCGAAAGGACGCCGACATACAACGGATTCCGGTTGTCCTCCGTCCAGGTGCCCGCGTAGAGCCCTTTCACCAGCGCGAACGGCCCGCCGAGATCGTGCACCTGGTTGGCGAGATCGAGAAAGCCGACGTCGTCGTAGTACGGGTGCGTATGGTCCCACGCGCGCACGCCCGCCAGCAGCAGGAACAGCGCCACGCAGCCCGCCAGCAAAAAGCCCTCGCGCCGGGGCGTCAGCTGCACGCCGCCTCGACCGCCCGCGAGACGTCGTAGAGCATCGCCCCGCGATCGGTGACCTCGAGCGGCGCCGCGGGCATTTTCGTGCGCGTCAAGAGGCGGTTGTACCCGAGCTCGGCCAGCGGCTTGAGGTGGAACACGTCGTAGAGGTTGTACTCGACCAGCCGCCGCCGCGCCGACGGGTCGCCGGCGGCCTGCAGATGCCAGAGCGCGACCGCGTCCGCCCCGGAGCGCGTCGCCAGATGCGGCGGCCGGAAAAAGCCGGCCCGCGGCTCGAGCTGCTTCAACCCGCCCTTCTCGCGCAGCCGCTGGTAGACATGCTTGAGATCGACGTGCACCGCGGGCGGCTGCCAAGAGGGAAAAACCCGACGCAGGATCGGCAAGTCGAACGCCGCCCCATTGAACGTGACCAGCGCCGTCCACCCGCGCGCTCGCTCGAGAAATCCCTCCGGCTGCAACGAGGCGAGCCCGCGATCGTCGAGCACGCCGATCACGGTAATCCGCTCGCCCGCCGCCTCGATGTCGAGATACGCCGCGCCGGAAAGGACCTGCGGCAAGAGCCGCCAGTGCTCCGTCTGCGGCAGCGCGCGCGCGAAGAACGCGACGTCCCCCGCGGCCAGCCGGTCCGCCGACAGCGCGACGCCCGCCCGCAGCCTGGAATCGAGCCGCGGCGAAATCACCTCGCCGGACGGCGGCAGCGATGCCCAGCTGCGCACGCCGGAGAACCAGAGCTGCCGCTCCCGCATCGCCCCGATTCCGGAGATGTGCCGAAAGGTGGCGGTAATCATGACACGCCCTCCTCGGCCAGCCGCGTCAGAACCGGCACGTCGGCCTCGCAGAACGGCAGCCCCGGCAGGTCGCGCCGCGCCACCCACCGCACCTGCTCGCACGCCAGCGGCCTCGGCTCTTCGCCCGCATGCAGCGCGCACCGGAAGAGGGCCAGCTCGACCTGCAGGTCGGGATAGATGTGCTCCACCCGCGCGTACTCCTCGCCGATCGACGCGCGCACGCCCAGCTCCTCGCGCAGCTCGCGCGCCAGCGCCGCCCGCTCGCCCTCGCCCGGCTCCACTTTCCCCCCGGGAAATTCCCAGAGCGAGGCGCGTTCCCCGCGAGGCCGCCGGAGCGCGACCAGCACCTGACCGCCGCGCTCGATCACAGCCGCGACGACCAGGACACGTCTCATGGGAGCAGTCCCAGGGAAAACAGCGCGCCTCCGTTGGAGACGATGTAGGCCACACCCGGCAACGCCAGTACCGGCTGCGAAAAGCCGCTTCCCGGATCGAATTCACCCCGCGGCTCGCCCGTCTGCGCGTCGACCCCGAGCAGCGGCCCGCGATCGCGCGCCACCAGCACCAGCCCGTTCATGATCACCGGCTGCGTGGGGTACCGATCGCGCCCGAGGGCGACCTTCCAGATCGTCGCGCCCGAGCGCCGGTCGAGCGCCTGCAGCTCGCCGCGCCCGCCGGCGATGACCCGCGGCCCGTCGACCAGCAAGTGGTTCGCGCCCGGCAGCGCGGCCGTCCAGACCGCCTCGCCGTTCGCCGCGTCGAGCGCAATCACGCCCACCTTCGCGCTCGCGACGTAGACGCGCGAATCGGCTTCCGGCGCCTCGATCGAGT
>VBLM01000164.1 GCA_005879095.1 Deltaproteobacteria bacterium | reverse complement strand
ACGACTTCGCTGCGGCGGGGCGGAGCTTCGCCGTCGCAGCCCGCGCCCATGGCGCGCCCTCCTATGTCGGTCTGCTGGCGACGCGGGTCGCCGCGCAAGGCGGCAGCCTGGAAATGGGGCTGGAGCTTGCGCAGGCGATGCTGGCGCAGGCCAACGAGGACGAGACCCGCCGCGCGTGGAAGGAGCGCGTCGATGCGCTGATGATGGAGCGCGACCTGCGCGCGATCGAGGCGGCCGCGCAGCGCTATCGCGCGGACCGGGGCGCATTCCCGCCCTCGCTGCGCGAGCTGATCGCCGCGCGGTATCTGACCCGTGAGCCCGAGGAACCGCACGGCGGGCGCTACCTGCTCGACCGCGGCGGGACCGCGCGGTCCACCGCGGCCGAGCGGCTGCGCGTCTTCGGCGATTCCACCCACCTCGAGGTGCATTGATGCACCGGATCGTCGCGGCCATCGCCGCCAACACCGTGCGCGAACTGGTGCGCAGCAAGCTGCTCTACAACCTGCTCCTCTTCGCGGCGCTGTTCATCGGCGGGTCGCTGTTCGTGGCCCAGCTCACCATCGGCAACTGGTTGCGGATCATCCTCGACATGGGGCTGGGCGCGATCGAGCTGGCCGGGACGCTGCTGGCGGTGATCATCGGCGTGGGGGTGGTGGCCGGCGAGATCCAGCGCAAGACCATCCTCCCGACGCTGGCCAAGCCGGTGCCGCGCTGGGCCTTCTGCCTCGGGCGCTACGCGGGTCTGGTGCTGCTCCTGGCCGCGAATGTCGGCCTGATGCTGGGCGTGCTGGCGGCGGTTCTCCACCTCGCCGGGTATTCGCTGAGCGCGACCGCGGTCTGGGCGGCGGTGTTGATCGCCGTCGAGCTGGCGGTGATGGCGGCGGTGGCGCTCCTGTTCGCCAGCTTCTCGACGCCGCTTCTGGCGGGAGCGTATGCCCTGGCGCTGTTCCTCATCGGGCACCTGATCTCGGACCTGCAGGCCTTCGCCGCGCGGTCGAAGAGCGCGGCTTTGGCGTCGATCGCGCGCGGATTCTACATGTTGCTGCCGGACCTGGAGATGCTGAACCTCAAGTCGCATGCCGCGAACGAGCTGGCCGTGGGCGGCGCTTTCGTCTGGCGCGCCGCCGCCTACGGCCTCTGCTACGCCGCCGTCGTGCTCGTTCTGGCGATCCTGATCTTCTCGCGCCGCGATCTCAATTGATCAAGGCTTCAAGCGCGCCTCCGCGGTGAGATTTTGCCTTTCAGCCGTCCGTGTCCTCATCGCCGTCGGTGGGCTGGCCGGAGAGCTTTTTTACCCGGTGGCGGAACTGGCGGAAGGTGAGGCCGAGGCGGGCCGCGGCGTCCTTTTTGACCCCGCGGGTCTCGGCCAGCGCGCGATCGATCAGCTGCCTCTCGATCGCCTCGAGGTGGCTCTCCAGGGAGAACGCGTCCGGCAGCGGGCCGTCGGGCGAGATCGACGCGGCGCCCATGCGCAGCGCCGCCGGCAGCGCGTCCACCGTCACCTCGTCGCCGGCCGACAGAGCCACCGCCCGTTCCATCAGATTTTCCAGCTCGCGCACGTTGCCGGGAAAAGGGTAGTCGTCGAGCCGCCGCCGGGTCTCAGCGGAAAGCACCGGCATCGGCCTTCCATGCTCGGCGGCGAATCGGCGCAGGAAGTGGTCGGCGAGCGGCAGCACGTCCTCGCGGCGCTCCCGCAGCGGCGGGACGCGGATCTGCACCACGTTGAGGCGGTAGAAGAGGTCCTCGCGGAAGCGGCCGGCGCGCATCTCGGCCTCGAGGTCCTTGTTGGTCGCCGCCACCAGCCGCACGTCGACCTCGACGTCGGCCGTGTCGCCCACCGGGCGGATGCGCCGTTCCTGGAGCGCGCGCAAGAGCTTGACTTGAAGCGGGGGCGGCAGATCGCCGATCTCGTCGAGGAAGAGCGTTCCGTCCTGCGCTGCCTGGAAAAGCCCCTGCTTGGCGACCTGCGCTCCGGTGAAAGCTCGGGGATGGCGCCGCAGTTGACCGGTATGAACGGCGCGGAAGCACGCCCGCTGCGCTGGTGGACCGCGCGGGCCACCAGCTCCTTGCCGACGCCGCTCTCGCCGGTGATCAACACCGTCGTGCGCGCGACGGCGACCTTCTCGATCACCGAGAACACCGACTGCATGGCCGGGCTGCGGCCCACCATCTGCTCGAATCGGCCGCGCTCCGCGAGCCGCTCGCGCAACAGCTCGTTGTCCTGCGCCAGCTGGCGCTTCGACAAGGCGGCCTTGACCAGCGCCTCCATCTCCGAAGCCAGGTTCGGGCTCTTCTCGACGTAGCCGTACGCGCCCAGCTCCAGCGCCTGGCGGCGCACGTCGTCGCTGCCGAAGGCGGTCATGAGAATGACTTCTCCGGGCGGAGTGCGCGAGCGCACCATCCGCACCAGGTCGAGCCCGTCGCCGCCGCGGCCCATCCGCAGATCGGTGATCACCAGGTCGAACTCGGCGCCGGCGAGCGCGGTCTGCGCTGCGGCGAGGTTGGCCGCCGCCTGCACCTCATGTCCCAGCCGTCCCAGCCGGACGTCGAGCATCTCGCGCATGCTCTGCTTGTCGTCGACGACGAGGAGACGTGCCATCAGGAGGCCGCCGCGAGCGGTAACGCCACTCTGAACGTGCTGCCGCGGCCGGGATTGCTGCGCACCGAGAGCTCGCCGCCGTGGGCTTCGACGATGCGGTGGACGATGGCCAGGCCGAGGCCGGTGCCGCGCTCCTTGGTGGTGAAGAACGGATCGAAGATTCGCTTCAGGTCCTCGGCGCCGATGCCCTCGCCGGAGTCCGAGACCTCGAGCAGCGCCTGGTCGTTGTGGCGCGCCAGCCGCACCTGCACGCGGCCCCCGGCCGAGGTGGCGTCGGCGGCGTTGCCGAGCAGGTTCCAGAG
>VBLM01000014.1 GCA_005879095.1 Deltaproteobacteria bacterium | reverse complement strand
CCACTTCCGCGGCGAGACGCGCACCGCACGCAACTTCCGGGTCGTCGCGTACGACATCCCCCGCGGATGTGCGTGCACGTACTTTCCCGAAGCCAACTCGCTCGTCCCGTCCCGCCAGGTCGCGCGCGGGAGCAACACGCCGGCCTCCAAATCGGTCGTGATTACCGTCGAACAGCGCGCGTAGCGAGACGATTGCCGCGCGGCGCCGCGATACCTACCTCGCGCGGGTGCTCGCCTGGCTCGCCCAGTTCACCGTCGCGTTTCTCCTCTGGTTCCTCTACGTCGGCAAGCTGCAGCCCGACGAGGCGCTCTTTGGCGCAGCCGGCTCGGCCCTCGCCGCGTTCGCCTCGCAGATCGTCTTCGAGAAGCACATCGCGCCGCTGCGGGCGCCTGGCGGAGCAGGTGTTCCTCGGGAGGTCGGCCGAGTCGCTCTTCTTCAGCGTGCCCTTCGATGCCGGCGGCGACGACGACGAGTCCGCCTTCCGCCGGGCGCTGGCGGTGGCCTACACCAGCGCGACGCCGAATTCGGTCGTGATCGGGATCGATCGGAAGCGGGGGCTGCTCATCTATCACCAGCTCCGGAAGAGCCGCATCGCGGAAATGACTCGCCGTCTCGGAGCCGGCAAGTGAACGCCTGGCTCGCCGGCGCGACCGCGCTCTGCGCCGGCCTGGTGCCGTGCGCCTGGGTGTGCCTGCGAGCGCGCGATCACTTCGATCGGCTGGTCGCGCTGGAGATGGCCGCGATGCTCGTCTCGCTGGCGATGATCCTGCTCGCCGAGGAGATGGGCCGGCCGCTGTTCCTCGATCTCGGCCTCGCGCTCGCGCTCTTGTCGTTCGGCGGCGGACTCGTCTTTGCCCGCTTTCTCGAAGGTTGGGTCTGATGGTCGCCGCGCTGCTCTTCGCCGCCGTCGGCATCGCGCTCGCGGGCGCGGCCGGGGTCTGGCTGATGCGCAACCCATACCAGCGGCTGCACTATCTCGCGCTGCCCTCGGGCTTTTCCGGCTTGCTCGTCACCATCGCCGTCCTCCTCCACGACCCGCAGAAGCAGGCCGCGCTGAAAGTGGCGCTCACCGCGCTGGCGCTCTTCGCCATGAACGCGGTCCTCACCCACGCCACCGCGCGCGCCGCCTGGGTCCGCGAGCACGGCGAGTGGCCGCCGAAAGAGCCGCCCGGGCCGCCATGATCGCGCCGCTGCAGATCCTTCTCTTCCTGCTGCTCGCGCTGGCCGGGCCGGCGGTGGTGCTGACGCGCAATCCGGTGCCCCAGTCGATCGCCGTCAGCTTCTACGGGCTGGTGCTGGCCATGATCTTCTTCCTCCACCAGGCGCCGGACGTCGCGCTCTCCCAGATCGTGGTCGGCGCCATCGCGCTGCCGCTGATGATCCTGCTCGCCGTCGCCAAGGTGAAGAGCAGGGAGGCGGCCGGCAAATGAAGCTGCGCCTGGCGCTCTTCACGGCAGGCGCCCTCGGCCTCGCCGCGGTGATGGCTGCCGGAATGCGGCGGCTGGAGCCGATCGGCTCGTACCATGGCGCGTACGGCGAGGTGCTCAATGCCGTGGCGGTCGGCGAGCGCAATTCGACCGACGTGGTTTCCGCCGTCAATTTCGACTACCGCGGCCTCGACACGCTGGGCGAGGAGTACATCCTCTTCACCTCCGTGCTCGCGGTGGCGGCCATCCTCCGCAAGCAGAAGGACGAGCACGACGAGGCGCCGGATCAATTCCGCGAGGTTCCGGCCAGCGACGCGGTGCGGCTACTCGGCGTCGGGCTGGTGCCGGTCACGGTCGTGTTCGGCCTCTACCTGATCTCGCACGGCGCGGTCTCGCCGGGCGGCGGGTTCCAGGGCGGGGTGGTGCTGGCCAGCGTGCCGCTCGTCGTCTACCTCTGCGCCGGAGCGAAGACGTTTCTGCGCATCCCGCCGCCGGCCCTGGCCAAGGCCGGCGAATCGAGCGGCGCAGCGGGCTACGTCCTCGTCGGCTGCCTCGGCATCCTCGCCGGCAAGGCCTTTCTCGAGAACGTGTTGCCGCTCGGGCGGCCGGGCGGGGCCTGGTCGGCCGGAACCATCCTCTTTCTCAACCTGACCGTCGGCGTCGCGGTGGCCGCCGGATTCGTCGAGCTGCTCTCCTCCTTCGTCGAGAAAGCGCTGAAGAGATGACGGGCCATCTGCCATACGCGCTCGCTGCCTGGCTCCTGCTCTGGGGCTTGTACGGCGTCGTCACCAGCAAGAACCTGATCCACCTCGTCATCTGCCTCGCGATCCTCCAGTCGTCGACGTACGTGCTGCTGCTCGCCATCGGCTACAAGGCGGGCGCGGTTGCGCCGGTGTACGCCGACATGCCCCCGGGTACGCCTGCCGTCGACCCGGTGGTGCAGGCTCTCATG
>VBLM01000159.1 GCA_005879095.1 Deltaproteobacteria bacterium | reverse complement strand
CGCCAGCGAAGAAGTAGCCTCGTGGTGGAGGAGCCACTGCTAGCGCTCCAAGCCGTAGGCGTAGCCGCAGAGTGAGCCGTCGGCAGCGATGACGCGGTGGCAGGGGATGACGAGCGCGATCGGATTCGCGCCGTTGGCCGAGCCGACCGCGCGCGGCGAGGACCGCAGCCGGGCCGCCAGCTGACCGTAAGTCCTTGTTTCTCCAAGCGGAATCTCGCGGAGCAGCGACCAGACGGCTTTCTGGAAGGGCGTGCCGGCGGGATCGACCTCGATCTGGTCGAGCGCGTTCAGATCGCCCTCGAAATACGTGCGCACGGCATCGGAGACGGGCGTCCGGCGGCGCTCACCCGCGAGCGGCTTTTCGAACGTCAGCGCGCACAATGCGCCGCCGCGGACGGCGAGATGGATGGTACCGAGCGGGGACTGCACTTCATCGACGAGCAGCATGACGGACTCCTAGGACAACCAGATGGCGGCGGCCGCGTAGGCCCGCCAGGGACGCCACGACTCGGCGCGCTTTTCGATTTCGCGTGGCGAGAGCTGCAGCGCGTGGCAGAGGCCGAGGTCGGCGGCGGGGAACGCGTCGGGCTCGCCGAGCGCCCGCAGCGCGATGAGCTGCGCCGTCCAGTCCCCCACGCCCGGCACTTCGCGCAGCGCGGCGACAGCGTCTTCCAGCGGCTGCGAGCCGTCGAGCCGGACGCGGCCTTCGAGGACGGCGCGCGCCAGCGCCGGAATGGCTCGCGCGCGGACGCCGGGCATGCCGCGCAGATCGGCCACCGCCAGCGCGGCGGGCGCCGGGAACAGCCGGCCGTGCTCGAGTCGCTCGCCGTACTTCTCCACCAGCTCATTGGCGAGCGCGCGCGCACGCTGGACAGAGATCTGCTGGCCGAGAATCGCCCGCACCGCCATCTCGAACGGGTCCCACGCACCCGGCACGCGCAGGCCGGCACGGACGAACGGCCGCAGCCCGGCGTCGCGCGAAAGATGGCTGCGGATGGCGTGCGGGTCGGCGCGCAGATCGAAGACCCGCTGCACGCGGGCGACGATCTGCAGCGCCTGCGGGGCGAGCGCGGCCGGCATCTCGAGGCGCAAGTGATCGGGGCCGCCGCGGCGGACCTCGAGGAGGCCCTCGCGCAGCGTCCGCCGCCACGAGCCGTCGCGCACTTCCTCGATACCCGGCAGGGCGCGCTGTGCGAAGAACTCGAGCAGCTTTTCGAAATCGAGCGGCGCGTGGAAGGCGAGCCGCAGCGTCAAGGCCGCGCGCGGACCGGCCTCCTTGCGCAGCGCGGACGGCGTCCGTCCGAAGCCGCGCTTGATGGCTTCGTTGAAGCGGCGGACGCTGCGGAAGCCGGCGGCGTGGGCGACGTCGATCATCGGCAGCGCCGAGCTCTCCAGCAGCTGCCGGGCGAGGTGCAGCCGCCGCGTGCGCAGGACGGCCGCGGCTGTCGCTCCCAGATGGCGGGCGAAGAGGCGGCGCAGGTGGCGATCGGCGACGCCGAGACGATCGGCGAGCCCGCGCGTCTCGCCGGACTCTTCGAGCAGCCGCAGCGCCCGCGAGAGCGTGGCGGCAGTGCCGGCCTGGACGGGCGAGCCGGGCGCGGCGTCGGGGCGGCAGCGCAGGCAAGCGCGGAAGCCGGCCCCCTCGGCGGCGGCTGCGGAGGGGAAGAACTCGACGTTCTCCCGCCGCGGAAGGCGCGCCGGGCAGCCAGGGCGGCAATAGATCCGCGTGGTGCGGACGCCGAGGAAGAAGCGGCCGGCGAAGCGGGCGTCGCGGGTCTGGACTGCGCGGTAGCAGGCGTCGGCGTTCACGGTGCTGTTTCGTAACACGCGCGGTCCCGGCGTGCTGGCTGCGGGCGGACCTCGATTTCGCCGCCCAGTGAAAACCTTTTCCCATCTTCGCGTGGCATGCCGCCTGCTCTCCACGGCCGCGGGGGGCTCCATGCGCTCGATCGGTCGTTGGCTGTCGGCGGTTGTCGTGGTGGCGGTGGTGGCGGGCGCCTGCGGGCGCGGCGACGGGCATTCGGGCGGAACCGGCGGCGGCACCGGCAGCGGCAGCGGTGGCGGCGGAACGGGCGGGGGCGGAACGGGCGGGGGCGGAACGGGCGGGGGCGGAACGGGCGGCGGCGGGGGTGGCACAGGCGGCGGCGGTGGGCAAGACGGTGGCACGGGTGGCGCCGACGGCGGCACGTACCAGACCATCGATTTCCCCACCGGGAACCCCGACTGGCAGTTCTTTGGTCCGAGGAACGGCGGTCCCCAGGACGTCTACGACGCCGCCTTCGACGAGGGCGGCAACCTGTGGGTGGCGGGCGGCAGCGAAGGCCTCTTCCTGATGAAGGCGGGCAGCGACACGTTCGTGAAGTTCGGCATCGCCGACGGCCTGCATCCGTACGGCTGGCTCAACGGCGACGTCGCCAGGTACCTG
>VBLM01000158.1 GCA_005879095.1 Deltaproteobacteria bacterium | reverse complement strand
GAGGGCGAGCAGGGCGAGATCCTCGACACGCATCGGATGATGGCCGACGACCCGACGCTGCTCGAGGCCGCCCGCCAGCTGATTCGCGACGAGCTGCTCAATGCCGAGTGGGCGATGCGTCGGGTGGTGCGCGAATATGGCGAAAAGTTCGGTTCCGACGGGTATATCGCCGAGCGCCGGGCGGACCTCGAAGAGGTCTGCGACCGCATCGTCCACAACCTGATCGGCGAGCAGCCGCTGCCGGCCGTGCTGCCGCAGGACGACTCGGTGATCGTGGCTTACGATCTGGCGACCGCCGACGCAGCGGTGCTCTTGTCGAGCGGCAAGATCAAGGGCCTCGTCACCGACTTCGGTTCCAAGACCTCGCACACCGCGATTCTGGCTCGCGCGCTGGAAGTGCCGTGCGTGGTCGGCGCCGGGCAGGCCAGCGAGATCGCCAAAGCCGGCGACGTGATCGCCGTCGACGGCCACACCGGCGAGGTCCTGATCTCGCCCGACCACGACGAGGTGTTGAGATTCGAGATGGCCCGCGCGGAGGCCAAGTTCCGCGAGGCCTCGCTGCTGGAAGAACGGGATTTGCCGGCGGTCACGCTCGACGGCCGCCGCGTCAACCTGCAAGCCAACATCGAATTTCCCGAGGAAGTACCGAGTGTTCTGGCGCACGGCGGCGAGGGCGTCGGGCTCTACCGGACCGAATTTCTCTATCTGAACCGGGAGGAATTGCCGTCCGAGGAAGAGCACTACAAGAGCTACGCGGCCATCCTGAAGCAGATGGCGCCACGGCCGGTCGTCATCCGCACGCTCGACCTCGGCGGCGACAAGCTGCCCCTCGGCCAGCGCTCGCACGAGCCGAATCCGGCGCTCGGACTGCGCGCCATCCGCTTTACGCTCCGCCATCCGCAGCTGTTCCGCACGCAGCTCCGGGCGCTCCTGCGCGCCTCGGTCCACGGCCAGCTGCGGATCATGCTGCCGATGATCGCGGCGGTCGGCGAGCTGCGCGAGGCCAAGACGCAGATCGACGCGATCAAGGCCGAACTTTCCCGAGAAGGGGTGGCGATCGCGCCGAAAATTCCGGTCGGCATCATGCTGGAGACACCCGCGGCCGCGCTGGCCGCCGACCGGCTGGCGCGCGAGTGCGACTTCTTTTCCATCGGGACCAACGATCTCATCCAGTACTCGCTGGCCATCGACCGCGGCAACCGCGACGTGGCGTACCTCTACCGTCCGCTGCACCTCGGCGTGCTGCGGCTGATCCAGGCGGCTGTCGACGGCGCGCGGCAGGCCGGCATCGAGTGCGCGATGTGCGGCGAGATGGCCGGCGACCCGGCGTATGCGCTGGTGCTGCTGGCGCTCGGCCTCGACACCTTGTCGATGAATCCGAGCGACATCGTGGCCGACGCGAAAAGGCTGCTCGAAGCCGCGATGGCCTTTTCCTCGCACGACGAGATCGAGCGATACGTCCTCGACGAGATGAAGAAGCGGTTTCCCCAGCTGATCAGCGACGCAGGCCGGGCTGCGGGCGAACGCGGCCTGTAAACCCATTGACACAGGGCGGCATCTCCAGCATTCTGCGCGGCCTTTCACGTTCCACGCCGGCCGCCGGCCGGGGCTGAGGACACATAATGCAGCTGCGCGACGCGCTTTTTTCTTCCGAATCCGTCACCGAAGGCCATCCCGACAAGATCTGTGACCAGGTCTCCGACGCGGTGCTCGACGAGTGCCTGCGCCAGGACAAGAAGAGCC
>VBLM01000763.1 GCA_005879095.1 Deltaproteobacteria bacterium | reverse complement strand
TGCGGCGCAGGCGGCGATCGATCCACCAGACTTTGGCGCGCAGGAAGACGTTGCCCGGCGAGACGCCGCCGGCGAAGAGGACACCCGCGCCGAGGCCGAAGAGCTGCGGCAGATACGGCTGCCAGCCGGTCATCAGCATGAACAGGACGGTGATGCCGGCCGAAATCGGCAGCATCCACTTCGCCTGGACGGGAAACAGGTAAAGGAGGATCTGCGCATTCGGCATCACCACGGCGAACGCTGCGATCAGGCCCTCGATGGCGGACCAGTTTCCCGTGTATCCAAAGTGAGCGACAGTCTCCGAAAAGATGCCAATCGCCGCGGTCGCAAGCGCTCCCGCCACGCTCGTCAGGAAGTAGAAGATGATGAAACGACGCGTCCCCCACTCTCGTTCGAGCATCCCGCCGATCATCCACAGACCGAGAAGCGCGAAGATCAAGTTGAACGGCTCGGTATTGATGAACGTGTAGGTGACCAGTTGCCACACACGGCCGTGCGCGAGAGCGGCGGGAACGAACTCTGCTGCGGCCTTGAATTCGTGGCCCGCGTCGCCAAACACGCGGATGAGAATCGAAACCGCGAGCGTGATGACACCCAGCCACTTCACGCCGCGCGTGAGCGGCGGCACTCCGAATCCCGACATCGTCGGCTGGCCCCGGGGCATCTGGAAAACAGTCTAAGCGCTCAGGGCCGCGCGCGCTCGCGGTAGAAAAGCGTGATCGTCAGGCAGTGGAACTCCTTGTCCGAGCTCTGGGTGACGATCTTGTCCACGATCTCCAGCTGCTGGTTGTCGCGCAGCCAGCGGGTGATGTTGTCGCCCATCGCTTCGCGATCGCGCGCCAGCGTGGTCGAGAAGATTTTCATGCCGGTGAATTGCACGGGACTCATAAACGGCACCTCAACGGACCTCGCGGACGATCTGCGCGACTTCGCTCTCGGTGAGCGTGCGGTTCGAGGCCTTGGCGCGCTGGAGGACTGCCTTGACCAGCGGCTCGTCGGCCGGGATCTCGTGGCGCGCGAGCCAGTGCTTGACGTTGGAGAGGCCGCTCATGGGGCCGATCTCGATCTGCTGCTCCTTGCCGAATTCTCCTGCGGGAACGCCGGAGTAGATGCGGTCGGCGAGCCACTTGTCGCCCTTGCGCTGGGCCTTGATGATGGCGGCGGCGTGGACGCCGGTGGCGGTGCGGAAGGCATCCTGGCCGACGACCGGGTAGTTCACCGGAAGCTCGTGCCCGGTGACCTTCGCGGCCAGTTGGACGAAGCGGCCGAGCTTGCTCATGTCGCGCGGGCCGTAGACGGGGTGGCCGAGCAATTTGAGATTCACCAGCAGTTGATCGCAGGCGGTGTTGCCGACGCGCTCGCCGATTCC
The DNA here is from genome assembly GCA_005879095.1 of Deltaproteobacteria bacterium. Taxonomy (GTDB): domain Bacteria; phylum Myxococcota; class Myxococcia; order Myxococcales; family 40CM-4-68-19; genus 40CM-4-68-19. The sequence goes on along the minus strand of VBLM01000763.1, from coordinate 1,087 downwards.
GGCGGCGCACCCGTGCAGGCGGGTGGCGCCTGCCGCGCCCGCGGCCAGGGCGTTGGCCAGGGCGAGGCCGCGATCGTTGTGGCCGTGCCAGTCGAGGCCGATCTCGGGACCGACCGTCTGCCGGACCCAGCGGACCAGGGCGGCTGCTCCGTCGGGCGTTGCGTGGCCGACGGTGTCGCAGAGGCAGAGGCGTCTCGCGCCTGCGTCGATGGCTGACTTGAACAGCCGCGCCAGGTCCTCCGGTTTGCTGCGGGTCGTGTCCTCGGTCACGTACGTGACGGCGAGACCGTGGTCTGTTGCGAATTTTATAGCTTCTATACTTTGCTTCTCGATGAAGCCGATGTCCCACTCCTCCGCATACTGGCGGATCGGTGAGCTGCCGATGAACGCGTAGACCTCGAGCGGAACGCCGGTCTCCTGCTGCAGGTCGGCCGCAGGCGCGATGTCGCTGACGACCGTGCGGCAGGCCACATTGATGCGAATATCGAGCTTGGCGTCGCGCTTTTCCTCCGCCAGCCGTTTCACCGCCGCCTTCTGGTGCGCGCCCGCCCCGGGCAGGCCGACATCGAGCTGCGCCACGCCGAGATCGTCGAGCAGGTGCAGGATCTCGATCTTGGCGTCGATGGCAGGATCGATCGCCGACGGGCTCTGGATCCCGTCGCGCAGCGTCTCATCGAGGACGACCGCGTTGGCCAGCTCGCCCGGACAGCCCGCTCCGTTCCAGTCGTGAAAGAGATCGGGCATCAGGCTTCCAGCAGGAGTGCAATCCCTTGACCGCCGCCGATGCAGGCCGAGCCGATTCCGCGTTTCGCGCCGCGCCGCCTGAGCTCGTACAGGAGGTGCGCGGTGATGCGCGCTCCCGTGGCCGCCAGCGGATGGCCGACGGCGATGGCGCCGCCGTCGACGTTGGTGGACTCGCGCTTGAGCCCTAGCTCCTTCTCGACCGCGAGGTACTGCGGCGCGAAGGCCTCGTTGACCTCGACCAGGTCGAAGTCTTTCAAGGACGTCTCGTGCCGTTCGAACGCGCGGCGGATGGCCGGCGCGGGGCCGATGCCCATGATCGACGGATCGCAGCCGGAGATGCCCC
>VBLM01000762.1 GCA_005879095.1 Deltaproteobacteria bacterium | reverse complement strand
GCCCATCCCGATCGGCCGCTGTGCAAGAACGCGTTGTGCGTGGCGAAACCGCAGTGTGTGAAGAACGAGGATTGCGGGGCCGGCCAGAAATGCTCGGCCGAGGGCAAGTGCGTCGCCGAATGTGGCGCGGATCAGGACTGCGGCGAGGGGAAGAAATGCCTCTCGGGTCGCTGCTCCGCGGAGGAGTCGTGCCTCGCCGACGCCGACTGCGGCGAGGGACGCGCCTGCGTCGACAAGCTGTGCAAGGCGCAGGGCGGCGTGCTGCAGTCGAGTGCCTCGCAGAAGCTGGGCGCGTGCGAGGTGAAGGCGGTCTACTTCGGCTTCGACGACGCGACGCTCGAGCCGGAGACGCGCAAGCAGCTCGACGAAGACTTTCAGTGTCTGCAGCAGGCGGCGTTCCGGCGCGCGATCCTCTCCGGTCACACCGACGAGCGCGGGACCACCGAGTACAACCTCGCGCTCGGGATGCGGCGCGCGGACGCGGTCAAGAAATATCTGGCGGGACTGGGGATCGATTTCCGCCGGCTGAAGGCCGTCTCCTACGGCAAGGAGCGGCCGGCCGACCCGGGCCACGACGAAGCGGCCTGGTCCCGCAACCGCCGCGTCGAATTGTCTACGGAGCAATGACATGAAAGTCTTCAAGCGCACCGCGGAGGCGCAGAGAGCGCGGAGGTTTTTTTTGAAAAAAGAAGTCTTTTCTCCGTGTTCTCCGCGCCTCCGCGGTGCGCTGTTGCTGTTTGTCTTTTTCGCCTCCGCTTGCGTGACGACGGCGCAGGAAGGCGAGCAGATGCGGCAGGACATCGCTGCGCTGCGGGTCGATCTGAAGAAGGAGATCGATACCGCCAACCTGGAGCGGCAGAAGCTGGCCGAGGAGCAGGCGAAGAAGGCCAAGGCGCTGCAGGACGCGCTCGACGCGCTCAATCGCGCGGCGCGGAAGAGCGGGGCGGACCTGGCGGTCGATCTGGAGAAGGCACAGAACGACGTCACCGCCCTGCGCGGGCAGATCGAGGTGCTGCAGCACCGCCTCGACGCGCTGGAGAAGACGACGCAGGAGCAGCAGAAGGCGCTGGAGGCGGCGAACCAGTTCGTCGTCCAGCGGCAGAAGGAGCTGGACAAGGCGGAGCACCCGACCGACCGGATGGCGATCTACACGCTGGCGCGGCAGAAGCTCGACGCCGGCCAGATCCCGCGCGCGCGGGAGCTGTTGCAGGATTTTCTCGCCCGCTTTCCCAAGGACGAGCTGGCGCCGAACGCGCAGTACTGGCTGGGCGAGACGTACTACGCCGAGAAGAAGTGGAACGACGCGATCGTCGAGTTCCAGAAGGTCCTCAAGGAATACAAGGGCTCCGACAAGGTGCCGGACGCGCTGCTGAAAATCGGCATGGCGTTCCAGGCGCAGGGCGACTGCGAGAACGCCACGCTCTTTTTCGAGGAAGTGGCCCAGGCCCACCGCAACTCGCCTCTGGCCAAGACCGCCCACGAAAAGTCCGCCGAATGCCGCAAGGCCCGGAAGGGCCCGAAGTGAGGACTGAAGCCTGCCTGATTGACGGCGCTCGGATACGCACGGTAGGCCTGAGGGATGGTGAGGAAGTGCGCCTGGGCGGCGCTTTACGTCGCGCTGGCGGCCTGCAAGAACGGCATTCCGCAACCGCCGGCCGCGCTGCCCGACACTTGTTCGGGTGACTCGGAATGCGGCGAGAACTTTCGCTGCGATCACGAGATGCGCCGGTGCGTCTGTACCAGCGACGCCGCCTGCCCGGGTAAATACTGCAATGCTTTCACAGGTTTGTGCGTCGACACCGTGGGCGGTTGCAAGGCGAACACCGACTGCAGCTCCGGCCAGTACTGCAACACGGCGTTGCGCACCTGCAAGCCGATCACGCCGTTCCTGGCGGCCTGCAAGAACGGCATTCCGCAGCCGCCGGCCGCGCTGCCCGACACTTGTTCGGGTGACTCGGAATGCGGCGAGAACTTTCGCTGCGATCACGAGATGCGCCGGTGCGTCTGTACCAGCGACGCCGCCTGCCCGGGTAAATACTGTAATGCTTTCACAGGTTTGTGCGTCGACACCGTGGGCGGTTGCAAGGCGAACACCGACTGCAGCTCCGGCCAGTACTGCAACACGGCGTTGCGCACCTGCAAGCCGATCACGCCGTTCTGTCAGGCCTGCAAGACCGACGCGGAGTGCGGCGCCGGCAGCGCCTGCGCGACGCATCCCGATTTCCCCAACGCGGGAACGTTCTGCGTCGCGGCCTGCAACTCCGCGGGCGCATGCGCCAACGGCCTGACGTGCAGGAAGGCGGCGACCGGCCAGAACCTCTGCTACCCGGCAGGGGCCTGCGGCGTCTCGAACGCGTGCATTCCCGACACGCTCAAGCCCTGCTCGGCGGACGCCGATTGCGCCGACCCGGCGCAAACCTGCGATCTCTCGTTGAAAGCCTGCATCTCGCGGAGCCGCACCTGCCCGCCCGGCGACTCGTGCGATCCCCAGGCACGCCTCTGCAAGCAGCAGTGCTTCACCGACGACGACTGCCTCAAGATCGTCGAGCACGCGCCCGGCTATCGCTGCCGGGCCAACGCCTGCTTCCTCTTGACGCTCTGCTCGACGGATTCGGAATGCAGCAACGGGCAGATCTGCGACGCCAACCCCGACGGCTCGAAGAGCTGCCGCGCCGGCTGCGTCGCGAACACCGACTGCCCGCTCGGCGCCAGCTGCAACAACGACCCGACGCATCCGCGCTGCCAGCCGGGATGCGCGGTGAACACCGATTGCGCGCTCAACACCGTCTGCTCGTCGAACATCTGCGTTTCGACCAGCGCCAGCTGCAGCACGCAGGCGTGCCAGGATACCTCCGTGTGCCCGATCGGCGGCACCTGCAACAAGAATTGCTGCGTCGAGGCGATCCTCAGCACGCTCTGCCCGCCAAGTGGCATTTGCGGGTCGTGCCCGCCGTCGGGCTGCGTCGACAATTGCGCGAGCAGCTGCTTCACGCTCAGTCTGGGTCCGTGCACGACGCTAGCGCAGTGCGCCGCCTTCCCCGGTGCAGTGTGCAACTCGGCGCTCGGTCAGTGCCAAGTGCTGGCCCATCTTTTGCCGTGTAACAATGCCTGCGCAATGAAGGGCTTCAAATGCCGGCAGAAGTCGGCGCTCGCGGCTTGCGGTTTGTCGGCGACTGGCGATCTGTGCTTCCCGGACGAGCAGGCCGCGCAGGTGGCCTGCGAGCTGGGCCACCCCTAGGGCCCATGCTGGTCAATTGGCGATGCGCGCTCGATGTGTTGAGCTCCATGGAGCCCCGGCTGAAGCCTCGTCACATCTCCCGGCGTGAGTTCGCCGCCGAGGAAGATGCCTCGGTGCCATCGCGCAGCGTGGTCTGGTCTTTCCAGCGAGGAGGCCGGTCGCGAGTCTTCAGGCTGTCCGTCGCCGCGTCGCCCGCACAGGCATCGAATCTTTTTTTCGTTTTTCCATGTTTGCGCTTGACAGAAAAATCCTTGTGCCTTGGGCGGGGTCTTCTGCCCTCGCAAGGAGTAGCCGCCTGAGCGCAGCGGATGCGGCGAGAAGCGCGCGCGCCGCGTCGACGAAAATGCGCGCGAGATCCTGCTGACGGAGCGCCGGGCGGTGCCGGCGGGCGTCGGAAATCGTCGTGTTACCAGGATGGAATGATCGAGAGACTCAGTGACGAGGCCCTGCTCGATGCCACGCGTGCGCTGCTGAAGCGGGCGTGCGACGTCGAGGCGGATCTGCTCCTTCACCTGGGCGAGATCGACGAGCGGAAGCTCTATCTCCCTCGCGCGTACCCCTCCATGTTCGCCTTCTGCGTCGAAGAACTCGGGTTCTCCGAGGACGCCGCCTACAACCGCATCTTTGTCGCTCGGGCGGCGCGGCGGTTGCCCGCGCTCATCGAGGCGCTGCGTTCCGGCAAGGTACACTTGGGAGGGCTGCGGCTGTTGTCGCCGCTCTTGACCGTCGAGAATCACCTCGACGTCTTGGCCCGCGCCGCGGGGAAATCCAAGCGCCAGATCGAGGACATCGTCGCGCGCCTGGCGCCCAAACCGCCGGTGGCCGCGGCAATCCGCAAGCTCCCGGAGCAAGCCGCATTGCCCATCGCGGCGGCGGCACGCGTCGAGCATCGACCGATGGTCAGGCCGCTCAGCGAGGAGACCTACAAGGTCCAGTTCACCGCCAGCCGCGCCCTGCGCGACAAGCTGAAGCGCGCCCAGGATCTGCTCCGGCACCAGCTCGGCGACGGCGACCTCGCCGAGATCGTCGAACGCGGTCTCGACCTGCTGATCGAGAAGGTCGAGAAGGAGCGCTTCGCCGTCGGACGCAAGCCGAGGAAAGCCGTCGAAGACTGCGCCGGCAATTCGCGCAACGTGCCCGACCCGATCCGGCGCCTCGTCTACGAGCGCGACGGAGGCCGTTGCGCCTTCGTCGACGAGGAAGGCCGCCGATGCCCCGCCACGGGTTGGCTCGAACTCGACCACCTCGATGGCTGGGCGCGAACGCATGAGCACTCGCCCGACCGAATGAGGCTGCTCTGTGCCGCTCATAACCAGCACGCGGCGGACCAGCTCTACAGCCGTCCCTTCATGGACCGTGCGAGGTCGACTTGTCCCGGGACAAGTCGCGGACCAACGTCGTGAAAGCCGCGCGGCGTGGCGCTGTCATTCGAGGCGTCAAGAAATGTGACGAATCATGAAGCTTCAGTCGGGGGCTCCAGGTGTCGACGACTACCACGCGCCCCGGACATCGCTTGTCGGTGTTCTGACTCTAGCCGCCTCAAGACTCCTCGCGACTGCCTCGCAGAGCGCCCTTAAGTGACAGGCATTGCCCCTAGGGCATCGTCACCACCGTGAGGTCGCGCTTCGGGATGCACTGGCAGGCGATCCGCTTGCGGTTCTTGAGCAGCTTCCGGTGCAGGAAGCGCTCCTTCCAGGTCGGCGGCGTGACGGCGGCCGCAGGGTCCGGTGCGCGCAGGAACACGGCGCACGCCATTCCGCTGCAGCGGCCCTTGCCTGCGCAGGGGTTGGCCGCGGCGAAACCGCGCTGGAGCTGGATGCCGGCCTTCTGCGCCGCGTGCCAGATGGTCTGGCCCTCGGGGATCTCGACCGTCACCGACTCCATCTCGAACGTGACTTTTGGCATGCGCGGTCTTTACAGTCGTAACCGATAGCCGCGCAACAGCCGGTCTTCGACCTTCTCCATCAGCGCGGCCAGATCGCGGCGGCGGAATTTGTCCTGCGTCGCTTCCTGAAACGCCAGCGCGCTGTCGACCAGATAGCGGGTCATGAAATGTGCGGTCTGCTCCTCCAGCTCGTTGGGCAGGAGGCGCTTGTACTCGGGGCTGCGGCAGAAGGCGTCGATCAGCTCGTACTCGCGGAGCATCTCCTCGCGCGCCAGCTCGACCGCGACGCGGTAGGTCTCCAGCTCGGGCCGGCCGAGCCGCGAGACGACTTTCGCGTAGCGGGCCTTGAGCGATTCGTCGAGCCATTCGTCGATGGGCGGGGGAAAATTGCGCAGGTCTTGCGGTTTCTGGTCGAGGATGTGATCCCAACGTCCCACGCGCCGACTATATCAGGGCGCCCCGGGCAGGCCCGGACGCGCGTAGACCACGATCTGCGGCACTTCGTCGAGGTACAGGCCCGTCGCCGGGCGGTGGGTGCCGAACGCGTTCCAGGTTTCCGGCTCGCGATCGCGGAACTCGCGGTGCCACTGCAGCGCGACGTAGTCGGCGTCGGCCGGGCCGCCGGCGTAGCGGATGTCGGCGCGCAGCATGCCGCTCAGAACATACGTCCGATAACTCTCGACGTTGACCTCGTGGAAATAGACCCGCGCGCCGGGCGGGCAGTGCGCGTTGAGCCACGGCAGCACCGCGGTCACGTTGTTCGACCAGTATTGCCGCTGCATTCCGAGTGTGGCCGCGCCCGGGACGTCGCCGGCCAACTCGCCGTACGCGCTGGTCCCGTACGGATGCAGGTGCGCGATCTGCCAGACGCCCGGCAGGAGCACGGCGAAAGCTGCCGCAGGCAGCGCGCGCCGTACTCCTGACGCGTTTGTGGCTTTCACCAGGAGGCCAGCCGCTTCCGGCGTCAAGAGCGCGACGAAGGCCAGCCAGTGCTTGATGCCGCCGAAGATCGGAGTGGTGCCGAGCATGAACGGCAGCACGGCGGCTCCGGCGAGGCCGAGCTCGAGCAGCCGCTGCGTGTCGATCCGGCGGCGGGCGAAATCGACGAGCAGGGAGACGCCGGCGGCCGCGAGCAGCGCGACCATCGGCAGCGGCAGGGCGAGCGCGTCGACCACCAGCGGGTACACCAGCGGAAACGGCGGCCCGCGCAGGACCTGGCCGAAGTACCACCACGCGTAGTGGACGTGGTGGGTGTGGAAGCCGATCCAGTCGCCGAGGTGCCGCAACGGGTCGTGCCAGAGCAGCGGCCAGCAGACGAAGAGCACGATCGGCGAGAGCAGCATCCAGGGAAGCATCAGCAGCGCTTTTCGTCTTTCCGGGATCAGCAGCGCATGCACGAGCAGGACGCCGGGAAGCACCCACGCGTTGTGTTTCACGGCCAGTGAAACGCCGTAGATGAAGGCAAACCAGAGCGGCCGCCGTTGCAGATACGCTACACCTACGCCAGCCCAGAGCGCGCAGATCGGCACGTCGAAGCACGCCAGGTGCCCGTGGAAAAACGTCCGCTCGGCGCACCAGAAAAGGAGCGGCGCGAG
>VBLM01000761.1 GCA_005879095.1 Deltaproteobacteria bacterium | reverse complement strand
TTGTTGAACTTGATGACCTTGAACTTGAACTTCTCGCCGATCAGCTTGTCGAGATTGCGGATCGGCCGCAGGTCGACCTGCGAGCCGGGAAGAAAAGCTTTGACGCCGATGTCGACCGAAAGGCCGCCTTTGACCCTCCCGACGATGGTGCCCTCGACGAGCTCGTCGCGCTCGCACGCGGCAGAGATCTCGTCCCAGATTCGCATCTTGTCGGCCTTCTCCTTGGAGAGGACGACCATGCCCGTGTCGTTCTCGCGCGACTCGAGCAGCACTTCGACGGGGTCCCCGACCTTGACGTTGGGCTTGCCGTCCACGAGGCCGAATTCCTGGATCGGAACCTGGCCCTCGCTCTTGTAGCCGATGTCCACGACCGCGTAGTCCTTCGTGACCTGCACGATGACGCCGCGGACGATTTCGTTCTCCTTCAGCTCGCCGCCCTTGGTGGTGCCCTTCCCCTTGAAGGACTCCTCGAGCATCGATGCGAAGTCTTCGTCTCCTTCGAATCCCGCAACCCGCGGGTTGTTCACGTCGGTAGAACCGGTGGTTGTATTCGCCATGAAAAGGTTTGCCTGCGATTCCTTTGACTGCGCCCCCTGAAAAGGTCTTGGCCGCTTGCCACGGGGAGTGATGGCAAACGGCGGAAAGGTAAGGACTCCGCCGGATGAAAGCGGGGGCGGACCCTACAGAACGACCCCCGGAGTGTCAAGACTGCCCGGAAATCAGATGCCTGAGGCGCGTCTGGGCTTCGCGATAGCAGCGATCGACCACTGCTTCGAGGTCGAGGCCGGTGGTGTCCACCAGGATCGCGTCCGGCGCGGGCTTCAAAGGCGCGATGGCCCGCTCGGTGTCGTCCTTGTCGCGGCGGCGCTGGTCGGTGAGCACCTCCTCCAGCGGGACGGGCAGGCCCTTTTCCGCCAGCTCGTCATGCCGCCGCCGCGCGCGCGCCTCGTCACTCGCGGTGAGGAAGAACTTCACCTGCGCGTCGGGAAAGACGACGGTGCCGATGTCGCGCCCCTCGAGGACGGCGCCGCGCGGCGCGTGCAGGCCGAGCTCGCGCTGGAGACCGAGCAGTTTCTCGCGTACGACGGGGCGCGCGCTGACGACACTCGCGCCGCGGCTGATCTCGGGCGTCCGGATGGCCTCGGTGACGTCGTGGCCTTTGAGCAGGACGCGATCTTCCTGAAAGCTGAGACCGAGGCCGGTGTCGAGCAGCTTGCGCAATCCTTCGTCGTCGTCCCACGCGACGTCGGCGCGGCGCGCGACGAGCGCGACCGAGCGATAGATGGCGCCGGTGTCGATCATGCTGAAACCGAGCTTGCGAGCCAGCTGGCGGGCGACCGTGCTCTTGCCCGCTCCGGCGGGTCCGTCGATGGCGACGATGGGCGCGGTCACGCAGCGGAGATAGCGTTTTCGCCGCAGCGCAGCAAGCTGCGCAGGCCTCAGGCGTCAGCCTTCAGGCTTGAAAAACCAACAGCAAGACCAACCGCAACGCGGCCACGCCAGCCACGGTCCAGCCGAGCCAGGGACGCGACGGCGCGCGATCAGTCTGCGGCAGCTCTTCGTCCTCATCACCCGGCATGGTGCCGGTACCCGGCTGCGCGAAGGCGAGCGCCGGCGCGGTGAGGCCCGGCATGCGCAGCAGGGCGAGGATGAAGAGAGCAGCAGCGATCGACAGCGCGACAGGTTCCATGGTGCCGCAAGCTGTGGCTCCGAAAAGCAGAGTGGCTAGAGCAGCAGAGCGGGCAGGCGAGCGGGCGACGCGGTAGAATGCGCAGAGTTCACTTGGGAGGCGATGCATGGCCTGGTTCATCGCAATCGGTGCGCTGCTGGCGTCGCTGGGATGTGCGACGCCGGCCCGGCAAAACCTCGAGACCTTGCGCCAGGCGGACCCCAACCACCCGGTCTACGTCGGACACTCGGCGAGCGGCGAAGTGGTGATGGCGACCACGCATGCGGACGCGATGCACGGCCTGGCCGTCGCGGCGAGCGACCTCGGTGTGCCCACCGGTTCCTCCGATGAAACCCTGTTGCTCTGCCGGAAGGAGATGCTCACCGGGACGCACGTCCCGACCTGGATCTGCCGCTATCCGACCGAGGTCGAACGGCAGCGGATGCAAACGCAGAACTGGCTGGACCAACCGAAGAGCTGCGACAATTGCGCGCTGCGCGGAAGAGAGCGGTAGTATAGGAAGTTCGGCATGCGCAAACTGGTCCTGGCACTCCTCGCGGCGGGCGCAGCCTCCGCTCAGCAGCGCGACTTCTCCAAGGTCGAGATCAAGACCGTCAGGGTCGCCGGCAACGTCTACATGCTGCAGGGCGCAGGCGGGAACATCGGCCTCACCGTCGGCGACGACGGCGTGGCGATGATCGACGACCAGTTCGCGCCGCTGTCCCCGAAGATCCACGCCGCGATCGAGAAGCTGTCGCCGAAGCCGGTGCGGTTCTTGATCAACACGCACTGGCACGGCGATCACGTCGGCGGCAACGCGCTCTTCGCCGACACCGCCGCGATCTTCGCCCACCTCAACGTCCGCAAGCGGATGCAGTCGGGCGGTAAGACGCCGATGATGGACATCCCGCCCGCAGAGGCCAAAGCGCTGCCGATCGTGACGTTCGAGCAGGGGCTTTCACTGTGGTGGAACGGCGAGGAGATCCGCGCCATCCACGTGCAGCCGGGTCACACCGACGGCGATACCGTGATCTGGTTCACGAAGAGCAACGTCGTCCACATGGGCGACGACTTCTTCGCCACCGGTTTTCCCTTCTGCGATCTCGACAGCGGAGGCAGCGTGACCGGCGTGCTCGGCGCCATCGACACCGTCCTCGGGCAGATCCCGAAGGACGCGAAGATCATCCCCGGCCACGGCGACGTCTCGAGCGTCGACGACCTGCGCAAGTACCGTTCCTCGCTGGAGGAAATGGTCAACGCAGTGAAGAAAGGGCTCGCCGCGGGCAAGAGCGCGGACCAGCTCAAGAAGGACAAGGTTCTTGCAGCGTGGGAACCGGCCTGGGGCAGCGGCTTCATCAAGGCCGACATGTTCATCGACACCATCGCGCGGGATCTGGCCCGCAAGTGACGGTGTGCGCAGCTTGATCGCATGCCGATGAAATCGCTGCAGCAGAGGGCAAAGAAGGGCAAGCGCGAAGGGACCACGCCGGCCCTCCGCGACACGGACCTCGGGCGGGCGCGCAAGGGCAAGAGCCGGCACGCGGCGAAGAAGAGCCGCAGCATCGTGGCGCGGGCGGACATCGCCGAGCGCCACGTCTCGCGGAAGAAGGCG
>VBLM01000168.1 GCA_005879095.1 Deltaproteobacteria bacterium | reverse complement strand
GGAACTGCATGGTGTAGATGGCCCGGCCCTCGGTCGCCGACCGCAGGGACGTCGAGTAACCGAACATCTCCGCCAGTGGAACGTGTGCGCTGACCACCTGCATTCCCGCACGCTTTTCCATGTGCAGGATCTTGCCGCGCCGCGCCGAAAGGTCGCCGATCACGTTCCCCATGAACTGCTCGGGCGTGATGACTTCGGTCGCCATGATCGGCTCGAGCAGGATGGGGCCTGCCTTCCTGGCCCCTTCCTTGAAGCCGAGCGAGCCGGCGATCTTGAACGCCATCTCGTTCGAGTCGACGTCGTGGTAGCTGCCGTCGAAGAGCTCGGCCTCTACGTCGACGAGCGGGTAACCGCCCAGCACACCGCCGTCCATCGCCTCGCGGATGCCGCGCTCGATGGAGTGGACGTACTCCTTGGGGATCGTGCCGCCGACGAGCGCGTTCTTGAAGGTGAAGCCCTTTCCCTGCGGGTTGGGACGGACTTTGAGCCGCCTCGACTTCCTTGGTGATGGTCTCGCGGTAGGCGACCTGCGGCTTGCCGACGTTGGCGTCGACCTTGTACTCGCGCCGCATGCGGTCGACGATGATGTCGAGGTGGAGCTCGCCCATGCCGGAGATGATGGTCTGCCCGGTTTCCTCGTCGGTCCGCATCCGGAACGACGGGTCCTCGACCGCTAGCCGCTGCAAGGCCGTGATCATCTTTTCCTGATCGGCGGTGGACTTCGGCTCGACCGCGATGTGCATCACCGGGTCGGGGAAATCCATCTTCTCGAGGATGATCGGCTTGTCGGCGTCGCTCAGAGTGTCGCCGGTGGTCGCGTTCTTCATCCCGACCACGGCGGCGATGTCGCCGGCGAGGATCTCGTCGATCTCTTCGCGCTTGTTGGCGTGCATCCGCAGCAGCCGTCCGATGCGCTTCCCTGAATAGACGCGGATGTACGTGAGCTGGCCGACGAACGGGTCGGCCATGATCTTGAAGGCGAGGGCCGCGAACGGAGCTTTATCGCTCGTCTCTCTGGTTTCCTCTTTGCCGTCCGGGGTTACACCCCGGACGGGCGGGATGTCGAGCGGGCTCGGCAGGTAGTCGACGACCGCGTCGAGCAGCCGCTGGACGCCCTTGTTCTTGAAGGCGCTCCCGCAGAAGACCGGGAAGCACTTGATGGCGATGGTGCCTTTGCGGATGGCCTTCTTCAGGAGGTCCGGCGGGACGTCGGACTTCTCGACGTAGGCGTGCATTGCATCGTCGTCGTACTCGGCGACTTCCTCGACGAGCTTGTGGTGCCACTCGACCGCAAGATCGTGGAATTCGGGCGGAATCTGCGATTCGACGACCTTCTCGCCCTTCTCGCCTTCGAAGCGGACGGCCTGCATCGTCACCAGATCGATGACGCCTTCGAACTTCTCCTCGGCGCCCATCGGCACCTGGATGCAGACCGGCTTGGCGGCCAGCCGGTCGACGATGGTCCGCACCGACATGAAAAAATCGGCGCCGACGCGGTCCATCTTGTTGATGAAGCAGACGCGAGGGACTTTGTACTTGTCGGCCTGGTGCCAGACGGTCTCGCTCTGCGGCTCGACGCCGTTGACGCCGTCGAAGACCGCGACCGCGCCGTCGAGGACGCGCAAGCTGCGCTCGACCTCGATGGTGAAGTCGACGTGCCCGGGCGTATCGATGATGTTGATCTTGGCGTCGCGCCAATAACAGGTGGTAGCCGCGGCGGTAATCGTGATGCCGCGCTCCTGCTCCTGCTCCATCCAGTCCATCACGGCGGTGCCTTCGTGGACCTCGCCGATCTTGTAGCTCACCCCGGTATAAAAAAGGATGCGCTCGGTCGTGGTGGTCTTGCCCGCATCGATATGCGCCATGATGCCGATGTTTCGGCAGCGCTCGAGTGGAAAGGTGCGGGCCACGACGTGAAACCTCTGGAAAAGCGGCACCTTGCGGCACCGCGGACTGGATGAAGGAAGTACCTGCCAAAGACCAGGGAAAGCGGGCTTTTACACTCGGCGATGCTCCGCGTCAAGATGATCGCCGGCCGCTCTGCGGCCTGGCAGGCACGCCTTGCCCGCAGCCCCGGTGTTCACCCATGCTGCCGGGCGCATGCACCGTCTCTTGCTCGTCCTGATCTTCGCCGGCTGCGCGATT
>VBLM01000167.1 GCA_005879095.1 Deltaproteobacteria bacterium | reverse complement strand
GGCCGGCGACGACGGACTTGAACACGTACCCCGTCACCGTCGATGCGAGCGGCAACGTCGTGGTGGCGCTCTATCCGGGCGACGGCACGTATCCGAAGCCGGACGCGCAAGGGAAGCTCACGCTCGACCTGGCGAGCTATCCGGCGCTGGCTCCGGTGAACGGTTCCGTCCTCGGCCGCGTCGAGTTTCCGCCCGGGCGGCTCCTGCTGCTGCGCATTTCCCCGTCGCAGATCAATGCGCTTTCGGCGGTCTGCACGCACCTGCACTGCACCGTGCGGCCCAAAGGCGACGGCGTGCGGTTGCACGTTCAACCTCGATCGGTACGTGACGTCGCTGTCGGGACAGAACCTGTCGATCGATCTCTCGAAGCGCGCCTGACTACTGCACGCCGATGCGGTGCAGCACGGCGGCCACGACGCGATCGCAGCGCGTGTCCGGGAACGGGAGCGCCCGCGCCAGCGCCGGCTCGGTGCGCGCAATGATCGCCTTCTGCAACAGGCCGCGCGCGCGGTGGAGCCGCGTCTTGACCGTCTCGGTGTTGAGGTCCAGCGTCTCGGCCGTCTCCTCGACCGACAGCCCTTGCACCGCGCGCAGCACGAAGACGGTGCGGAAGTGCTCGGGCAGCTCGTCGATGGCCGTCACCAGCAGCTTCTGTGTCTCGGCGTCCTGGGTCCGCTGCTCCGGGCTGCGATTCGGATCGGGCAGGTTGGTCATCAGCTCTCCTTCGGGACGCTGCCGCCGTTTGCGCGCCAGCGCCTCGTGGACCGCGATCCGCGTCAGCCAGGTGGAAAACCGCGCGCGGCCGGCGAAATCGCCCAGATGGGCGAAGGCGTCGACGTAGGCCTGCTGGGCGCGATCGCCGGCGCGGACGCGGTCGACGATCTCCTCGTCGGTGAGCGAGTCGCAAGAAGCGTGCTGCAGCATGAGGGTCTAGAGTATCGGCGGTCCGAAAGGTTCCGCCAGTCGGGCGAGGGCCGAATGGATCACCTCGACGGGCCGGACCAGCCGCTCGGCGCCGGCTGGAAGCGGGGGCAAAGGCGGCGGTATCCGGCGTCTTTCGGCGGCCTCGGCCATCTGTTCGAGCGCCTGGCCGATCTGCTGCGCCGCGGCGGAAAGTTCCGGCGGATAACGGCCTTGCGGACTGAGCGCCACGATCGCCCCGACCAGCCGGCGCGATTGCGATCGGACGGCCATCAGCGCTTCGACTTCCGCGTCGGCGTGGGTCTCGTCGAGGAAGCGCTCGAAGGCCGCGTCGGCGTTGGTGAGTGCGAGTCCCACCTCGCGCCGCGCCTCGGCGGACGGAGCTTCGAGGAGCTTTTTCGTTCGGCGGAGGACGGCAGCGAGCAGCGCCGGAAGCCGCTCGCGCTCGCGGTGCGGCCAGAGCGCGTACGAGCCGGCTAGCGCGACGATGCCGCCGAAGAGCGTCGAAGTGACGCGGAGGCCGATCAGGTGCCAGTCGCCGGAGGACGATTCCGCCAGCAGCACGAAGAGCGGCGTGATCAGCGCGACGTAGACGGCGTAGTTGAGCCGGCGCGCGGCAGCGCCCGCGAGCGCGAGCACGAAGAGCAGCGCGGCCGTCTGCAGATGACCGTGCACCAACGGCGCGAGCAGCGACGCGGCGATGGCGCCCGCCATCGTACCCGCGATCCGCTGCAGGCCCTTGCGCAGCGTCGCGCCCGAGTGCGGCTGCAGCACCAGCACGGCGGTGACGATGATCCAGTAGCGGCGCGCGCGGTGGAGCAGGAGGCCAAGAAGGGCGGCCGCGGCGGCGGTGAGGCCGACGCGCACCGCGTGGCGCAGGTCGAGCGATCGGAAGGAAAGCGCGGTGAGGATCGAGCGGCGGGCGGGAGATTCGATGCGTAATTGCGAGGGAGCGGCTTCGCCGATTCCGTGGAGCGCAGCGGCGGCGCCGATCGCGAGCCGCAGGTGACCGAGGAGCGACTCGAGCGGCGGCGCGAGCTCGGCGTCTTCCGGCACTCGTGTCTCGGGCTGCTCGAGCGACGATGGCTCCTCGCCCGTAGCTTGCGCCACGGAGTCGAACGCGCGCGCCACGTTTTCGAGCAGCGGCTGCAGCGTTTCCGGCTTCGGCGCGCCGCGATCTTCGCGCGACTGCAGCGTCTCGGCGAGCGCGGAGAGATCGCCCAGCGAGAGCTCGGCCGATTCGTAGAGCGCGGTGAGCAATTCGGCGCGCCGGCTGTCACCACTTCGTTCGGCCCGGACGAGGGCGATTACCGCGCGCGCGTTTTCGAGGAGAGCCCGGATCGCGCCGCGCTCTTTCGACGCCGCGTCGAACCAGCCGGGGCCGCCTTTCGCCAGACGCCGTGCATGATCGGCCAGCGCGCGATGGCAGGCGGCGACGGCCCGGCGCACCGGCCGGTACGGATGCACCGGCCACAGCGCGAGCGCGAGGCCAGCCGCCCAGAGGCCGCCGGCGGCGAAGAGCAGCGCGCGCAGTTCGAGCGCGCGCAGGTCGGGGACGGGCGTGCCGAGTGCGATGCAGAACGCGATCAACGAGAGCGATCCGACCCCGCCCGCGGCTTCGCCGTAGACTCTGAGCAGTGCGCAGCCGGCCGCCCAGACGAAGAGGATGGCGATGCCGAGCCAGGGATGAGCGGCGGCAACCGTTCCGGCGAGGATCGACGCGGCACTGGCTGCGACGTACGACAGCATCGTCGTCGCGCGCAGCGGGTACGGCCCGCCGGGATCGGCAAAGGTGCCGAGCCATCCGCCGAGGGCGACCCAGATCAGCTGCGGGCGGCCGGTGGCTTCGCCGATGGCGAGCGGCACCACCGTCGCGGTCGCTGCGCGCAGGCCCGCGATGTAGTCGGGCCGCGCCGAGCCCATCTCGAACAGGTTTTTCAGGCGCATCAAGCTTCCGCTCGGGCGATCGTTTATACGGCGCGCTCGATTAGTTTGCATGCAAATCACCTGATCGCCATCTGCGTCCGGCAGGATCGCGAGGCGTGGCCGCCTTCGCGCACCTCTCCGATCTGCACATCGGAAAGGATCGCGCTGCCGATCGCGCCACCGAACAACTTTGCGAAGCGTTGCTGCAGCAGCCGGGAACGGTGTTGCTCACCGGAGACGTGACGCACCGCGGGCTGCGCTCCGAGCTGCGCCGGTTTCGCGACATCTTCGAACCGGTGCTCGATCGCACGATCGCGGTGCCGGGCAATCACGATCGCCTCGGCGATGACGTGCGTGAGGCGTTGATGCCCGGCGACCGCGTGCAAGTGGCGTGGTGCCCGGGGCTGTTGATCGTGCGGCTCGATTCGACCGGCCCGCACAACCGGCGCTGGCTCGACGGGCACGGCCTCGTCACCGAAGACGACATCGGCGCGATCGAGGCCGCGTTCCGCTCGGCGCCGCCCCAAGCGGAGACGGTTCTTCTGCTCCACCATCACCCACTGCCGCTGCCGGACGAGCATCCGTTCGAGAAGCTGGCGACGATGCTCGGCTGGCCGAACGCGCGCGAGCTGTGGAACGGAGCCGAGCTGTTGTCGCGCATTCGCGGGCTGTGCGATGCGGTGCTGCACGGTCATCGACACGTTCCTGCGGAGCTGTCGCCGTGGCCCTTCGATACACGGCCGCTGCGGATCTTCAGCGCGGGAAGCAGCACACTGGAACGGAGCTTCCGCACCTTTCGCAGCGCGCGTTCGCCGGCCTGCTGGATCAGTTTGCCGGAAGCTCGAGGAACGGCTCCGGAACCGGCGCGAGCCGCGTTCCTTCCAGCACGCTGAGACGGTTGCCGCGCCAGGTCACTTCGCTGCGGAAGAGCCCGGCGGCCCACGCCGCGGCCACGATCAGATCCGCGACCGGGGTTGCCAGGGCGGCGAGGCCGAAGCCGCGGCCGCGCAGCATCCGTGCCGAACATTCGTGCAATCCCGAGCGCAGCAACGCGATGGCGGCGAAAGCAGGCGCGGTGCGTGGATCGATCAAGAACGCTGCCGCCGCGAGCGCAACCGGATTGAGCAGGATCTGCAGGACGTAAACCGCATTGCCCACTGCCTTGCGTTGCATCACGCTCCAGCGCAGGTAGCGCGAGAAGAACGCGGCGGCGCAGGACTCGCGGGCGACGTTGATCACCGGCGACGCGGCGATGGCGACTCTCTTTCTCAACTCTTGCACGACGATCCGGCCGGAGAGGAAGTCCTCCGCGAGGACGTCCTTGAGCCGCTCGAAGCCGCCCATCGCTTGCAAGGCGGAGCGGCGTAGCGCCATCGACTTGCCGACGACCAGGTCCCTCCCCGCGATGCGGGCCGCCGCGACGATGCCCGGAGCGACGGCGCCGCACATCTGCAGATTGTCGAAGAGCGCGCCTGCCGTCCGCTCGCCGGCTCCGGCCACGGGATGCGTCACCAGCGCGACCCGCTCGTCGTCGAAGGCGGCGGCGATTCCTTTCAGGTAGTCGCGGCGAACGCGGACGTTGGAGTCGTTCACCACCAGCACTTCGCCGCGGGCCGCGGCGGAGAGCGTGATCAATTGGTTGACCTTCGGATTGAGACCCGGTGAACCTCGCTGCACGACGACGCGCATGAGCCACGGCCAACGCTCGGCGGCTTCCAACGCGATCGGATACGCCGCGTCGAGCTTGTCCTTCACGCCGAGCAGCACCTCGTAATGCGGGTAGACGAGCCGGGCGAACGAGCGCAGGTTGCGGTGCAGATCGTCGTCCACGCCGCAGAGCGGCTTGAGCAACGAGATGAATGGCAGCTGTCGAGCCGGCGCGGGCTTGCACCGCAAGTGCGCGCGCAGCGCGAAGACCTGGACGATCGCGAGCAGCAGCGAAAAGGCGGAGAGTGCGACGAGCGCGGCCGCGATCACAGCGCCATCCGCGCCGCCGCGCCGCAAAGGACGCCGAGCACCGCGCCCACCGCGACGTCGAGCGGATAGTGCGCGCCGAGATAGACGCGCGAGATCCCCACCGCGAACGCGAGCGCGACGAACATCGGGCCGCCGGGAACGGTGCCGGCCATCGCCAGCGCAACCGCGAAGGCGGCTGCCGCGTGGCCGGACGGAAACGAGAAGGCATCCGGATTGTCGACCAGCGCGGTGAAACCCGCGACGCCGGCGCTGGGCCGCGCGCGCCGCCACATCCGCTTGAGCACTTGGGAGACCAGCGCGGCGAGTCCGGCGGCGATACCGAGACGCAGACCGATCGGCGCCGCAGCGCCGCCAGCCGCAATCAGGACCAGCGCCGCGAAGACCCAGCTGAGCGCGTCTCCCAGGCGGGTGAAGGTCTTCATCAGCGTCGTGATCGCGGCGCGCCGCCAGCGGCGCATGCCGAGCAGGATCGCTTCGTCGATGGCGAGGACCAGCCGGACCATGCGCCGGATCTTCACGCATGCGGATGGAAGTCCGGTTGCGGACTTGTGAATTCTTCGACGCGCGCGTCACACGAACGTCACGCAGTCTTCGCAGCGCGGACACCAGCGAACCTGGACAATTCGCGCATGCACTCCTTCGTGCCATGGCTGGCCATCGCAGCGGCCGCGTTGCTCGGAGTGCGGCTGCTCAAGAGCTAGTCGCAGCCGTGCTCTTTCACGAGCGCGGTGACGCGCGTCCGGATCTCGTCGCCTTTACGGCGGCGGCGCGCTCTTCGAAGCGCGGCTCCCGGGATGGCGCACGTCGGTCCCGCGCACCAGGTAGATCACCATCTCCGCGACGTTGGT
>VBLM01000013.1 GCA_005879095.1 Deltaproteobacteria bacterium | reverse complement strand
TTCCAGAGCAGATCGCGCGCCGCGCGGGCCGCCGTTATCTCGCGCGCGGGGAGGAGGCCGCGCTCGCCGGCCTCGCCGAGACCGGAAATCTTATGTCGAACGCGCGCGATCCACAGTGCCGCCTGCAGGTCGCGCAATCCGCCCTTGCCCTGCTTGATGTGCGGCTCGAGCAGCCAGACCGACCCGCCGTAGCGCTTGCGCCGCTGGTTGTACTCCTCGAGCTTGTCGGCGATGAACTCCTCGACCCGGCGCGCCTCCAGCTCGGTGACGATGGCCCGCTCGAGACCCTTGAAGAGCTGCGCGTCGCCGGCGACGAGTCGGCCGTCGAGAAGCGCGGTGCGGATGGTGTGGTCCTCGCGCGCCAGCTCGACGCACTGTTCGAGCGTGCGCGCCGCATAGCCGGCTTCGAGGCCGGCATCCCAAAGCGCGCGGTGCAGCTTTTCCGCGATGGCGTCGGCCGCGGGATCCTTCTTCTCCGGCAGGAGCGCGAGCAGATCCACGTCCGACCGCGGCGCCAGCTCTCGCCGTCCGTACCCGCCGGTCGCCACCACCGACAGCGGCGGCTCCTGCCCTTCGCACAGCGCGCGAAACAGCTCGCTGATGACCGCGTCGGTGAGGTCGGAGATGGCGCGGACGACTTCCTGTCCGCCTGCCCCGGCCCGATGCCGCGCGAGGATCTCGGCGCGCCCCTGCTCGAGTCGCGCCTTGGCGTTCTCTACCGCGGATGGCCCGGCGGTCACGCCGCAAGCTTAGTCGCAGATCTTGTCGGTGGCGACGACAGTATTGTCGCCTGCGAGATTGCTGGCGCCGCGGTCACGGCGCCAGGGCGAGGCGGCGGCGGCCGTCGACGAAATCTTTCACGCCCCGGGCGATGGCCTCGGCAGTTCCCTCCTGGAAGCGCGTGCTCTTGAGGCGGGATTCCTCCGCGGGATTCGAGATGAAGCCGGTTTCGACGAGGATCGACGGCATGTGGGTGCCGAGGAGCACGTAGAAGAGCGCCTGTTTCACTCCGTGGTCGCGCACTTTGCCGACGCGGCTTCGCAGCGTGCGCACCAGCGACGATTGCACCGCTTGCGCGAGGTCGCGCGCGTCGGTTGCGTTCGCCTTGGTGGCCAGGTCGGCGAGGATCAGACGGAGGTCGCTGACGGTCCGGTCGGCCTCGGCGTTTTCGAAAGCCGCCAGCCGCGCCGCGTAGTGGTCGCTCGCGACGTTGAGCGTCCAGGTCTCGACGCCTTCGAGCTTGCGCCGCTTCGCGGCGTTGCAGTGGATGGAGATGAAGAGGTCCGCTTTGGCTTCGTTGGCGATCCGCGTCCGATCGTCGAGCGAAACGAATTTATCCTCGTTGCGCGTCATCACGACCATGAAGCCGAGACTGCGCAGGCGTGACGCGACCTTGCGCGCGATGGCCAGCGCCATGTCCTTTTCGCGGACCCGGTGCGGCCCGATCGCGCCGGTGTCTCTCCCGCCATGGCCGGCGTCGACCACGACTCGCCGCACTTTCAGCCCGAGCTGACTCGCCAGCGAGCCGCCCGACGCGAGCGCAGCCGATCGCATCTCCCGCGCCTTGGCCGCAGTCGCGGGCTCCTCTTCCGGCTCGGTGATCGCCGCGACGGCGTCCTTCACCGCGCGGACGATCGGCGTGCTCTTCGACGGCGGATTCGCCGGCGCCTCCGGCTCCGGGGAAACCTCCTCCTGTTCTTCTTCGTCCTCGTTTTCCTTCTCGTTCTCCTTTTCTTCGTTCTCCTGCACCGGCCCGACGAACGCCTTGGCGTCCGCCGGATAGTGCTCCGCCAGCCGCCGCGCGACCGCGGCGCCTTCGTCCGTATCTCCGGCCCGCGTCGCGAGCCCGAGCGCCGCCGCCAGCGCCTGCGCGCCGGCCGGCCCCCGATATTCGTCATCCACCTTCCGGAACGCCGCGATCGCCGCCCGCTCGTCGACCGCCGACCGCGTGACGTCCCACAACTCCGCCCTCGCCCGCGCCCCGTCGAGCTCGCGCAAAACCGCCTCCCACCCGTCCCGATAGTTCCGGCGACGAGCGTCGTTCCGCAGCTGCTCGAGCGAGGCCTTCCCCTTTTCGAGCTTGCGTGCCTGTACGACAGCGGCCGGCGTACGCGCGCGGGCGCCACCAGGGATCAGCGCGAAGGCGGCAGCGAGGACGAGCGAACGCACACCGCAACCGTCGCACGGCGATCCATTCCGTCAACTTTTCCGCCCACCCGCGCGTACGTTCACCGATACCTGCGCATCCCTGCCGCGGCGAAGAGCGCGCGGGAGAGACGTTCGGCTTCGCGCCAGCGGCGGCGGCGGCCGTGCTCGCGCGCGACCGACCAACCCATCACCAGGCAGACGCCGGCCAGAACCAGCGCGCTCACTGGAGCACCACCGGGTCGATCTCCAGATTCAGCTGCTTCCCGCGCACGGCGCCGGGCGGCACCGGTTTGAGCTGCCGTTTGCTTCCGCACCGGCACCGTTTCAACGAAGCCAGATACGCCGGCCAGGTGGCCTCGCGGACGAATTCCGCCGAGGCCGACCCGCAGCGCGCCGTCAGCGACTCGTGTCGCTGGCGCGCGTAGTCCACGCTCTTTTCGATCAGCAGGCGGTTGCACGAGGGGCACCGCCAGATCTTCGCCGATTCCGCCGTCATCGCTTCCTCCGTTCGAGGCCTTCAAAGCCTCACGGACGAAGTGTAACGAGGGGGCCTGACAATCCGTTCAGTGCCCGGAAGAAACCCTTGCAGATCGAGCACTTGGCGAAACCGACGACTTGATTTCGATCTGCGCGCGCTCCATCTCGACCAGCCGTTCCTCGAGGTCCTTGCGGAAGGTCAAGAGCTCGCGGCCGAGGGT
>VBLM01000166.1 GCA_005879095.1 Deltaproteobacteria bacterium | reverse complement strand
ATGATCCTCGAGAAGCCCTTGAAAGCCGATTTCGCCATCGTCCGCGCCTGGAAGGGCGACAAGTGGGGGAACCTCGTCTTCCGCAAGACCGCGCGCAACTTCAGCCCGATGATGTGCACGGCGGCGCGGATCACGATCGCGGAAGTGGAGCAGCTCGTCGAGGTGGGCGAGCTCGAGCCGGACTCGATCCACGTCCCGTCGGTGTACGTGAAGCGCATTTTCCAGGGAGCGAACTACCAGAAGTGGATCGAGAAGCGCACCGTGAGGGCCGCGTAAATGCCGCTGACGCGAGAGCAGATCGCGGCCCGCGCCGCGCAGGAGTTGAAGGACGGCTTCTACTGCAACCTCGGCATCGGCATCCCGACGATGGTGGCGAACTACGTGCCCAAGGGCGTCGAGGTCGTCCTGCAGAGCGAGAACGGCATGCTCGGGATCGGACCGTACCCGACCGAATCCCAAATCGATCCCGACCTGATCAACGCCGGCAAGGAGACCGTCACGGAGATTCGCGGCACGGCGTACTTCTCCAGCGCGGATTCGTTCGCCATGATCCGGGGCGGCTGGAGGTGAGCGAGCAGGGCGACATCGCCAACTGGACCATCCCCGGCAAGGTGGTGAAGGGCATGGGCGGCGCGATGGACCTCGTCACCGGCGCGAAGAAGACCTTGGTCGCGATGGAGCAGGTGGCGAAGGACGGCAGCAAGAAGATCCTCAAGCAGTGCCGCCTGCCGCTCACCGGGAAGAAGTGCGTCAACCTGATCATCACCGAGCTGGCGGTGATCGAGGTGACCCCTTCCGGCCTCGTCCTGCGCGAGACCGCGCCGGGCGTGACGCCGGAGCAGGTACAGGCCGCCTGCGAGCGTCCACCACGAGGTGATGGTCGGCGTCACTTCGGAGCAGGGCTCGTTCAGCGGGTGGGGGACGAACCTCTCGGCGGGCGGCGGCTTCGTCAATTCGCACCACGCGCCGCCGATCGGCACGCGCGTCCACGTCCTGTTGCAGCTGCCCGGACACAACGAGTGCAAGCTGACCGGGCGCGTGGCGTGGGCGCAGCCGAGCGGGCCGGGCGTGGACGAGCCGGGGATGGGCATCGAGTTCCTCGAGCCGGACGAAGCCACGCGCACGCTGGTCGGCGAGATGGTGGAGAAGCTCTCGCAGGACCTCACCCGCGCGCCGGCGTGATCGCTCGTCTGAAGGTCGAATCCGTCGTGCATGGCGGCGAGGCCCTCGCGCGGCACGAGGGGCGCGTCGTCTTCGTGCGCGGCGCTGCGCCGGGCGACGTGGTCGAGGCCGAGCTGACCGGGGAGGGGGCGGCGCGGGTCGAGGCGCCGTGTCCGATCGTCGATCGGTGCGGCGGCTGCCCGCTGCAGCACGTCTCGTACGAGGTGCAACCGGCCGCGAAGCAGGAGTTGACGGCGGACGCGCTAGAGCGGATCGGCGGGTTTGCGCGCGGGTCGTACGAATTGCGGCCGATCGTGCCGAGTCCGCTGCAGTTCCGGTATCGGCGTCGGGCGGCGATGCGCCACGGCGGCTTCGCGCAGGCCGGAACGGCTTTGGTGACGCGAGTCGACGAGTGCCTGTTGTTCGAACCACTCTTGCAGGAGATGGCGTCGCTGGTGCGGGAGGCCCCGGAAGTCCGGTTGCTCGCGGGCGCCAGGTCCGGCGCGCTCGACGTCCGCGGCCTGCCGCGGAAGCGCGCCGCGGCACTGCTCGAGTCGCGGCTGATCCGCGGCGTGATCGCGGACGGGGTGGTGCTCGGCGATCCGGTCGTCGTCGATCCGCCGCTGCCGAACGGCGCGCGGCTGCGGCTGCGCCCGGACACGTTCGCGCAGGCGAATCGGTCGATGGTTCCGCTGCTGCAGGCGGAGGTCGTGACAGCACTCGCCGGCGTCGAGCGCCTGCTGGAATTGTTCTGTGGATCCGGTACCTTGACACTGCCGCTGTTGGGGGCCCGCCGGGTGACGGCGGTCGAGAGCGCCGGGCCTGCGCTGGCGCTGCTGCGAAAAAGCGCCGACGAGGCTGACCTGGCGGTGAAATTGATCGCCGGCGATGCCGCCGAAGTCGCGCGCTCAGTTGATGATCGGTTCGACGCGGTGCTGCTCGATCCGCCTCGAACCGGCGCCGCCGAAGCCGTGAAAGCCCTTTCCGCGCGCCGGGTGGTTTATGTCAGTTGCGATGCACCGACCCTCGCCCGAGACGGCAAGCTCCTCGCCGCGGGGGGATACAAGCTGGTGACCGCGACGCCGATGGACCTCTTCCCGCAGACCGCGCATTTCGAGGTCGTCGCCACTTTCGTGAGGCAATCGTGATCGCGCTGCTCGCGCTCCTCGTCGCGGTCCCGGTTGCGGCTTCGGCAAAAAAGGCGGCGAAGCCGATCAAACCGGTGGAATTGCACCGCACGCAGACCGAGCGGGAGGGGTCGCCGCCGTTCGACCTGGTGCCGAGCCAGGTACGCGCCGACCTCGAGAAGTGCCGCGTCGAGGAGACGCTCCCGATGGGCGGCGGCACCGCGGAGAAGCGCCGTTGCGGGGGAATGCTCGACGCCGAGGCCGCCGTCCGCCGCTGCAAGGATGCGGCGCGCCACGACGTGCTGCCGCAGGGAGTGACGAAAGATTCCTGCCTCGCCGACTACCAGCGCGGAAAGTTCCTCTTTCCCGGCGAGTTGAAGGAAGTGATCGTCGCCCGCCGCCGCGACGGGAAGACGGTCGCATCCTTCCAGGTGCTGGAAGGCGATTTGCTGGACACTTTCCAGCCGGTCGGCGACGCCGTGCTGGTCGGCGTGGCCGTCGGCGACCGCGTCGCCTTCGCCGTGGTCTCCTCGCACGGCATCCTCAAGGCGCCCCCGTTCGGCGAAGAAGCCGTCGACGTCGACGTCGCCCACGGCCGCATCCGCGTCACCGGCAAAGCCCACGCGATGCAGGTCTACCTGGTCCCCCAAAACGGCCAACTTCGCGTCGAAAAGTAATTCGGGACACCTCAACCGGGACACCTTAACGCCACTGCGGGCGCGGACCGGTCAGGAGCGAGACGCCGACGAGCAGCTCGACGCGCGCCATCTGCGCGGCGGCGTCCCAGTCGTAGCCCGGCAGCCACTCATCGGAGGGCTGGTGATAGCGGTGGGCACGGAAGTCCTTGAAGGCCGCTTCCTGCTTCGGGTCGCCGCCGAACCCCTGCCACAGGCATGCTGACGGCACGCCGATCTTCGCGAAGTTGAACTGGTCGCTGCGGGCGTAGAAATTCTGCTCCGGGACCGGATCGGGACCGATCGCGATGCCGAGCTCGCCGGCCGCCGCGCGGACGTGGTCTTCGAGCGTCGAAAGCTCGGCGCCGCGCAGGACCAGCTCGCGCACCGGGCCGGACGGCAGGAGTTGATCGAGATTGAGATCGGCGATCAGGCGCTCTTTCGGGACCGTCGGGTGTCGCGCGAACCACGCCGAACCGTGCAAGCCGAGCTCTTCGGCGGTGACCGCGATGAACAGGATCGATCGCTCGCGATCGCGCAGCTTGCTGAAACCATGAGCAATTTCGACCATTTCGGCGATGCCGGTGGCGTTGTCGATGGCGCCGTTGCAGATCGGGTCCTTGGCGCCGGGCTCGCAGATGCCGTGGTGATCGAGGTGCGCCGAGTACACGATCGTCTCCGGCGACACGCCCGGCAGCAGCGCGATCACGTTCGCCGAGTCGTACGCGCGGACCTGCTGGACGAGGTGCAGCCGCGCGCGCGTTGCTGTCTTGATGCGCGCGCTGTCGGGCAGGCTGGCGAGCACGACCGGCATCGGCGGGAGCGCGTCGGCAGCGAACGTCTCGCCGTCGCGGAAATTGCGCTTCGCCATCGCCCAAGGCCGGCGCTTGTCGAGCTCCTCGGTGGTGAGGACGATTTCGGCCACCGCTCCCGCCTTCTGGAGCCGTTCGAGCTTGGCGCCGTTCGACGACGCGATCGCGCGCTGCGTGGGTGGCAGCGATTCGGGCGCACCGGAGAGGACAACCGCGATCTTGCCGCGCATGTCCGAAGGAATGTCCCCGGGAAGGCCGTAGCCGGCGAACTGGAGTGCGCCTTCGATGTCGCGCGCAGTGCCGCCGTCGCCGGCGATGATTGCGTCAGCGAGCGCCAACTTATCGATTTCAAAGGAGGATCCAGCCGTCGCCACCTGGCGTAGCGCAACCTGCTGCAGCCAGCCGCCACCTTCGCCAGCGGGCTGCAAGCCGAGCGCCGAGAGCTGCGCGATGACGTACCGCTCGGCGATCGCGTGGCCGCGCGAGCCGGAATAGCGGCCTTCGAGCAGGTCGTCGGAGAGAAAACGGACGTGGGCGGAAATCGCGGCCGGCGACACGGCGTCGAGGGCTGGTTGTGCGCGCCCGATCAGGCCGGCGGCGAGAAGGAGCGTCAGCATGCGCGACAAGCTAGCAAAGTGTCCCGGTCAAGGTGTCCCAGTTAAGGTGTCCCGGTTAAGGTGTCCCAAAATGGACGAGCGGCTCGAAGATTTTGCCGGACTCTTGAGGCAGAACGGCCTGCGCATTTCGCCGGCCGAGGTGGCCGACGCGGCGCAGGCGGCGCTGCTGGTCGGGCTCGAGGATCGGGCTGCCTTTCGCGGCGCGCTGCGGGCCACGCTGGTCAAGCGCGGGCAGGACGCGGCCGTCTTCGATCGGCTGTTCGAGCTCTACTTCACCGGCGCGAAGGACCTCGTGGAAGGCCTGCAGGGTTCGCTGCTCGACGCGCTCGCGGCCGAAAAGCTCAATGAAATCGAGCTGGAACAGATCGCGCAGCTGCTCTCCCAGATGTCGCCGATGACGCAGGCGCTGGTCGAGGGCCGGACCGATCAGCTAGCGCGGCTCCTGCGCCAGGCCACGTTGAGCATCGACTTCCGCGGGCTGCAGAGCCCGCTGCAGCGCGGGTTCTATGCGCGCCGGCTGTTGCACGCGGCAGGCGCGGGCAAGGCCGAGGCCGAGCTGCAGCGGCTGCTCAAGCTGATGCCGCCCGACGCAGTCGAGATGGCCAGCAAGCGCGTCTCGCAGACGCTGCGGGCGCTGGAAGAGGCCGCGCGGCGGGTCGCCGACAAAGAGCAGAAAGCGCGCGATCCCGAGCAGAAAGGGGAGCAGTCGCTCCTCCATCGCAGCCTCGCCTCGCTGACGCCCGACGAAGTGCAGCGCATGCGCACGGTCGTGAGGCGGCTGGCGGAACGGTTGAAATCGCGGCTCTCGCGGCGGCGGAAAGTGCGAAGGCGCGGAAAGCTCTCCGTCCGACGGACGCTGCGCAAGAACCTCTCGACCGGCGGCGAGCCCTACAAGCTCGGCTTCCGCGCGCGCCGGCCCGAGCGGCCGGAGATCATCGTCCTCTGCGACGTGAGCGACAGCGTCCGCAACGTCTCGCGCCTGATGCTGCAGTTCGTCTACACCCTGCAGGAATTGTACGCGCGGGTACGCAGCTTCGTCTTCGTCAGCGACATCGGCGAGGTGACGCACCTCTTCAAGAAGACCGACATCTCGGCCGCCGTCGACCTCGCGACGGCCGGCAAGGTGATCAACCTCGCCGCCAACTCCAACTACGGCCACGCGCTGAAGCTCTTCCACAGCACCTGGCTCGGCTCGATCACCCGGCGGACGACGGTGATCGTCATCGGCGACGGCCGCACCAACTACAGCTGCCCGGAAGAGCAGCACTCCTGGGGCTTCGGCGACAGCGAGATGCCGCTCTACGCGCGCTACTGCCACCGGGTGGAGAGCGTGCGCTCGCTCGACGACCTGGCACGGGTCGCCTCGGAGTTAATGCCGTAGGGCCCAGGTCGTGTTACGAATCCGCGATCTATCGGAGCGCATCTGGCCCATCCGCCCTACCCAGACTGGCAGGAGCAGCTGCAGGCCTCGCTCCGTCGCGCGCAGGAAGCGATCGCGCGCGGCGCCGGCCAGCAGGACGAGATGGTCCGCGCCTGGACGGAGAGCCTGCGCACCGCCTATCCCGACTGGGGTCGCGAGCGGTGGCAGCGCCGCCTCGAGCGCAAGCTGCGGCGGCGGGCCGAGCGGGAAGCGAAGATCGCCAACGCCAGCCTCTTCGAGGGGTACGTGTGGCTGCTGGCGGCGATCGTGCTCTTCATCATCGCGCTCTCCTCGCTGCCGTTCCTGTGGTGGCTGATTTTTCCAGCTGCCGGCCTGGGGAGCCGGGGCACGCGCGTGATCGCGCGACACACCGGAATCACGCGGCCGGCGATGACCGAGCCGATTCCGACCCGGCCCGGGCAGCGATCGCCCTCGGCCGAGGAACAGCGGGCGCAGCGGTTCGGCAGCCTCTCCGGCATCCGGCAGGTGATCGAAGGGCCGCCGCTGCGCGCGACGACGCCGGTGTACGCCGCGCCGCAGCAGGACCCCCGCGATGCGCGCGTGGACGCGATCTGCGACCGGATTCTGGGCGAAATCCGTGCCTCGCCGGAAGTCGTGAAGGACATTTTCATCAAGCCGGACGAGACGGTGGCCGCGCTGCGCGCGACCTGCCGCGACCTGACCCGGCGCGAGCGGGAGCTGCGCAAGTTCCTCTCGCCGCAGGAGGACGAGCGGCTTTCGCGCGAGCGGGAGGCGCT
>VBLM01000165.1 GCA_005879095.1 Deltaproteobacteria bacterium | reverse complement strand
GGACAGGCCAGCCGGATCACGGTTTCGCCGCCGGAATCGACCGCCTGGTGCCATTCGGGATCGACTTTGTCGCCGCGCGCGGGTTCGACCAGTTGCCAGCCGCACAGGGCCGCCGCTCGTTTGAGCCAGGCCGTGCGGGGTTTGCAGTCGCCGCCCGTTGCCGCCCGCACCAGCGCCTGGGCCACCGGTTCCAGCGAGGGCGCCGGATCGGGCGGGCGCGGGCCGTCCTCGAGGCGCGAGAGAAGCTGCGCCGCGACCGGCAGATCGGCCGCCGCGTAGAACTCGATCTCCTCCGAGAGCCGCTCCAGCGCCTCCTGCCGCGCCGCCGCCCCGGCCGACGCATCCCGCAGCCGCTGGGAGGTGCCGTCGGCGGGCGCACCGAGCAATTCCGCCTCGGCCGCCAGCGCCGCCGCCTTGTCGCAGCGCTCGGTATCGGTACGCGCGCGAGAGAAAGCCGCCGCCGCGGTCGCGCGCAGCTCGTGCCGCAGGCCCTCGGCATAGGCTTCGACGGCGGTCGTCCGCTTCGTCGCCGCCGCCGAGCGCGGAATCACCTGCGCGCCGGGCTTTTCGAACCCCGGTCCGGCCACGTCGGCCGCGTCCAGCGCGCGCGAGAGCTGCGACTGCATGTTCGAGAGCCGCTCCTCGATCTGCGCGATCCGCTCGGTCAGGTCGCCGCCCGCCGCCACCCTGCCAAACCCGGATTCGAGCTCGGAAATCCGCTTCTCCAGCGCGGCGGCCTTGTCCGCGGCCATCCGCGGCATGTCGGCGGGCGTGACTGCCGGCATCGCGCCGCGCGTCGAGGTGCGGATGAAGCGGTTCACCGCGTCCTGAACCCGCTGCACGTCGCTGGCCGTGCCGCGCATCGCGCTCTTGACGATGTCGCCGACCAGCTGATCGGTCCGGTACGCCGTCGACAGCTTGAGGCTGTCTTTGGCCGCCTTGATCTTCACCTTCCGCGGCAACCCGCTGGCGGCGAGCAGCGCGGCGCCGTCGAACTCGCGCGGAAGCTCCGCCTCGATCTCGAGCGGCACTTCCACCATCCGCGCGTCCGGCCGCGCCACCAGCTTCACGCTGAACACGGGTGAAATTCTACGACGACTCAGGCCTCAAAGGCACGGAAACTCCTGTGATGACCGGAGGTCGCACTCCATGCTACCTAGGCGGACCTATGTCGATGCCCGCCGTGGAGAACGCGCCGGAGTCGAGAGCGCCGCGGACTGCGACCGCCGATCGGGTCCCGGTGGCGGGCGAGGAAGAGCTGCACCAGCCGTTCATCCCGGCGGAAAAAGACATCCCCGAGCTGACGCCGGTGCCGCTCATCGTCGGGGCGCTGCTCGGCATCCTCTTCGGCGCCTCGAGCATGTACCTGGTGCTCAAGGTCGGACTGACCGTTTCCGCCTCCATCCCGGTCGCCGTTCTCTCGATCACCATCTTCCGCGGTTTCAGCCGCGTCTTCCGCACCCGCCGCGCCACCATCCTCGAGAACAACATCACCCAGACGGCCGGGAGCGCGGGCGAGAGCATCGCCTTCGGCGTCGGCGTGACCATGCCGGCGCTCTTGATCCTCGGCTATAACCTCGAGATTTCACAGGTGATTCTGGTCAGCATCCTGGGCGGCCTGCTAGGCGTCCTGATGATGATTCCGCTGCGGCGGGCGCTGATCGTCAAGGAAGCGAAGACGTTGGTATATCCGGAGGGTACCGCCTGCGCGGAGGTCTTGATCTCCGGCGAGACCGGGGGCACCACCGCCAAGACCGTCTTCGCCGGCCTCGGCGTGGGCGGCGCCTTCGCGCTCGGGTACAAGACGTTCGGCTTCTTCAAGGACATCCCCGAGAAGATCTTCGGCAAGTGGTACGACGGCGGCAATCTGAGCATCGAGGTCGGCCCCGAGCTGATGGGCGTCGGCTACATCATCGGGACGCGCATCGCGATGATCATGGGCGCGGGCGGCATTCTTTCGTCGCTCGTCCTGATGCCCGCGATCAAGCTCTTCGGCAGCACGGCCACGACGCCGATCTACCCGGCCACCATGCTGATCAAGGACATGTCGACGGATGACGTCTGGCATCAATATATTCTGTATATTGGGGCAGGCGCGGTGGCGGCCGGCGGCATCATCTCCCTGTTCAAGTCGCTCCCGACCATCGTCGGCGGCGCGATGCGCGGTATGCAGTCGCTGCGCGGCGCGACCGGCGCGAGCGGCCCGTTGCGCACCGACAAGGACCTTCCGCTCTGGGTCGTCGGCGCAGGGTCATTTCTATTGGTGATCGTCTGCACGCTGGTGCCGTCGTTCCGCATCAACATGCTCGGAGCGATCCTTCTGCTGGTCCTCGGCTTCCTCTTCGTCACCGTCAGCTCGCGGCTGACCGGCGAGGTCGGCAGCTCGTCGAACCCGATCTCGGGCATGACGGTGGCGACTTTGTTGATCGTCTCCAGCATCTTCTTCGCGCTCGGCTGGGTCTCGCCGCCGTACAAGGTGGCGGCTTTGAGCATCGCGGCTGTCGCCTGCATCGCCATCTCCAACGGCGGGACGACCTCGCAGGACCTCAAGACCGGCTACCTGATCGGCGCGACGCCCTCGCGGCAGCAGATCGCCATCCTCGTCGGCTCGCTCGCCTCCGCGCTGGTGCTCGGTTTCGTCATCCTGAAGCTCAACGATGCCGGCACCATCTTCGCGGCGCGCAGCTACCCCGAAGCGACCTTTACATCTTCTGATTACACCGGCGTCAAAGAGCACTTGCGCGGACCTGACGCCGACCGCGACTCGGCCGAGTACAACGTGGTCTGGCTGAAGGAGCCGCGCGGCAGCGTTCCCTTGGGCAAGTACCTCGTCGACGATTCGGGCCACATCAAGTACCTCGAGGACCCCGGCATCAACGGCAAGCTCGACACCCGCGACAACGGCGAAAAGGTGAAGGCGAAGTTCTCCGCCCCGAAACCGGTCCTGATGTCCTTCATCATCGAAGGGATCATGACCCAGCGCCTCCCGTGGGGCCTGGTGCTGATCGGCGTCTTCATCTCCATCGTGCTCGAGCTGTGCGGGATGTCTTCGCTCGCCTTTGCGGTAGGCGTTTACCTTCCTATGTCTACCTCCACGCCGATCATGATCGGCGGCCTGGTGCGCTTCATCGCCGACAAGACCGCGAAGCGAAAGCTGTCGGACGCGGAGGCCGAGAGCGGCCCGGGCGTGCTTTTCTCATCGGGTCTGATCGCGGGTGCCTCGGTGATCGGCACCATCCTCGCCTTCCTGCAGCTCTCCGAGCCGACGCGAAACTTCCTCAACGCGATCAACGTCTCGTCGAAGATCCCCGGCTTCGCGACCAGCGATCTGGTCTCGCTGCTTCTCTTTCTCGGCCTCGGCGCCGTTCTCTGGGCCGTGTCCACCGAACGGTGGCTCTCCGACAAGAAAGCATGATCGAAGTGCGCGTCGCGTCGAGTCCGGCAGACGTCGCAACCTGCATGCGGCTGCGGTGGACGGTCTTCGTCGAAGAGCAGGGCGTGCGGCCGAGCGACGAGGTCGACGCGCACGACCGGACCGACGCGGTCCACGCCATCGCCGCGCTCGACGGCGTGCCGTGCGGGGCGGGCCGGTTCGTCTTCGTCGAGCCGGGCTTGGCCAAGATCCAGCGGATAGCGGTGATCGACGACGTCCGCGGGCATGGCATAGGACGTGCCCTGCTTGCCTTTCTCGAAGACGAAGCGCGGCGGCGCGGTGCGACAAGGCTGACGCTCG
Source organism: Deltaproteobacteria bacterium (assembly GCA_005879095.1). Taxonomy (GTDB): domain Bacteria; phylum Myxococcota; class Myxococcia; order Myxococcales; family 40CM-4-68-19; genus 40CM-4-68-19. The sequence goes on along the minus strand of VBLM01000165.1, from coordinate 3,737 downwards.
ACGCGCAGGTGCACGCCCGAGCGTTCTACGAGAAGGCCGGCTACCGCGCACACGGCAAACAGTTCGACGACGCGGGAATTCCGCACATTGCGATGACCAAGGCCGCTTGACTGCCCGCCGCTCCCAGTTACACCTTTGCGCCATGAAATCACTCTTGATCGCGGCCGGCATCGCTTTGCTCGCTTGCCATGCGCGAGCCGATGAGGCGAAACACGACGGGTTCGGCGAGCTGACCCTCGATCAGGTCTCGGACCTGGTCGCGAAGCACGACGCCGACGTCTTCGACAACAACGACCAGGCCACCTACGCCAAGGGTCATGTCCCGTCCGCGAAGTGGGTTTCGTTCAAGGACGTGAAGGAGAGCGATCTCCCGAAAGACCACGCGCGCAAGCTCGTCTTCTATTGCGCGAATCCCCATTGAATGGCCTGCCATCAGGCCGCCCGTGCGGCGGTCGCCTACGGATACAAGAACGTCTTCATCATGCCCGCCGGGATCCAGGGCTGGGAGAAGGCGGGCAAGCCGGTCGAAAAAGGCTAATGGATGGTGAAGACGCGGTCGGTGCGGTTGACCGCGTTTTTCACTTTCAGGCCTTTGCGATTGAGGATGTCGATCGTCACCTTGTGCGTGCCGCCGCGCGCGCGGCGCAGGTGCTGCGGCTTCCAGTCGGTGATGAGCGGCAGCTCGCGCCGGTCGAGGACGATGCGGATCTTGTCCCCCCGCCGCGCCACTCTCGCGTTGGCCAGATAGAAATCGAGCACCGGCCGGTCGCCGCCCGGGGCCGACGCCGGCAGCGGGTCGGTGCTCTCGGGGCTGGCCGCGTCCGGCTGCTGTTGCACCTCGTGTCCGATGACCAGCCTGGGCGCGTCTTTCGCTCTTTCGCCGATCGGCAGCACGTACGTGAGGATCGCCTTCTTCGGATCCGGCCAGGCGACGAACTCCGCCGCCTTGCCCGCCTTGCCCTCCAGTTTCTGGCCGATCCAGAAGCGCACCATCGCGAACGCATGCGGCGCTTTGACCACCTCGTGCCAGGGCCGGCGCCGGCTCGTTGTCGACGATCAGGTGGGCGTGCGGAACCGGGCTGCCCGGCTTGAGCGCTCCGATGGCGTAGCCGGTCACGTCCAGCTCGATGTGGACCGGGAGCGCGGGGTCGAGCTGGGAGAGATCTGCGGGCGCGGTGAACTTGATCGCGGCCTTGGCGAAGGCCTTGTCGTCGCCCTTGCGTCGCGGGTCGTCCTCGACGCGAGCCGGCGGCGGGCCTTTCGGAACCGGCTTGCGATGCCGCCGCCGCGCCTCTGCCGGACCCGCCAGAAGGAGGGCGATCAGGACGGCAAGTGTACCAAGTGTACACCTGGTACACTTCATCGGTTCACCTCGAACCGCTGCAGGGTGCGCCAGTTGCCGGTCACGTCGAGCAGGTGCGCCCGCAGCTGCCGCTGGTCGGCCTCGATGCGCAACAAAGGCATCGTGGCGTCCATCGGCCCGGCGGCATCGGAAGCGACCGCCGACCAGGTCCCGAGGTTGACGTAGAGCCGCTGCACCCCGGGCCGGCCTTCGGCGACGCCCCAGTCCATCACGTGGGTGTGCCCGAGCACCAGGACGTCCGGCGGCGGCGGCTTGCCCGGCAGCGGCCGCGAACCCTCGAGCGCGTCGAGCGCGGTCCGGCCCGCGCGCTCCCAGAGGTCGTCGTCGTTCTTGAGCCGCGAGCGAATCAGGCCCGGCGTCGCCAGCCACGCCGCCGCGCGCGAGAGGTAGCCGTTCTCCACCAGCAGCTCGAGAAAGGCGTCGATGAACCGCTCGAACACGCCCGGCTTGAGCCACCGCTCCAGGACCGGCACCACCCGTTCCTCGGGGTGGCGGAGGAACGGGATCACCGCGTGATGGAGGATGGCGGTCATTGTTTCGCCGCCGCCGGTAGGTGTCGCGCACGAAGGGTCCCACAGGTGCCCATGCTGGAGCACCACGACCTTGTCCATCACCCGCCGCACGGCCTGCGGCTCGATTTGGACCTTCGAGAGGCCGGCCGCGTCGAGTGCCTCGCGGCCTCCCTCGCCGGCGAGATGGCGGTCGTGGTTGCCCGGCACCAGCGTGACCCGCGCCGCCACCGAGAGCGCCTCGAGCGCCTCCAGCGCCACCGGGTTGTTCTCGCGGATGGCGCGCATGATGGCCGGCAGCGGCCGCGGCTGCTTGTCCTCGATGGGCACGTCGAGAGCGAGGCCGAACGCGGTCAGCCCCTTGTGCGGCGGGTGCGCGGCGGTGAGGTCGAAGATGTCGCCGAGGAGGACCAGCTCGTTCTCCGGATTGCGGGCGATTCCGGCGCAGAGGTCGGCGAAACGCAGGCCCTGCTCGGGGTCGCGAAACATCGACGCGAGCGTGCTCTCACCGAGATGCAGATCGCTGACGACGAACAGGGCCATTGCCCCGAGTGTATCTTCTCGGGCGCCAGCCTTCCTGTTTCAGGAGCGTGGCTTGTTCGTGCGCAACCTGGGGCGCGAGCGTGCCGTCGTGACGGGCGACACGCCACCAGGGGATGTCGTCGAGGGTATGCAATGCTGCCACCACCGCCCGCGCGCCGCGCGGCTTGCCGGCCCGCAGCGCCACCTCGCCGTACGAAAGTGTCGTCCCGCGCGGGATGCGCTTCACGATCCGCGCCACCGCTCGCTGGAACGGCGTCAGCGGGCCACCCAGCTGCCGAGGAGGACCGCGCCGAATCCGAGCAGGTTGGAAGCGAGGACGTACGCCAGCGCGCCGGCGGGTCGACCCAGCTGCACCAGGCGCATCGTCTCGTACCCGAAGGTGGAAAACGTCGTGTACGCGCCGACGAAGCCCACCGGCAGCAGGTAGCGCCACTGCGGGCTGGTCAGCCGGGCGGTGAGTACGGCGATGAGAAAGCAGCCGGAGAGGTTGATGACGAGCGTGCCCCAGGGCCAACCGGTGCCGAATCGCCGCGCGAAGCCGGAGCCGACGAGGAAACGGGCGACGGCGCCGAGCGCGCCGCCCGCGGCCACCAGCAGCACAGGCGTCGCCCGCTCGAACACGCGGCGGATGCTACCAAAAAAAAGCGGCCCGGACCGGCACAGGGTCGGGGACATGATGGGAAGGGCGAAAGCCCGCCATCGTGTCCCCATTCCCTATCGGACGTGACGGCGTTCCGTTACTGCAGCGTGACGTCGTCGAAGAGCGTGTACGTCGGGTCGCCCGAGTAGTTGTCGTCGCGGTTGGTCAGTGTCAGCGTGTAGCTGTGGCCGGCGATGACCGAGGCCGTCGCATTCGTCCAGGCGTAGACGCTCGCACACGTCTTCGGCACCACGGTCGCGGTCGTGCCGGCGGTGTTGTCCTTGAGGGTAACGGTCACCCAGTCGTACGTCACCGTGTCGAGGCAGTGGTTGGCGTAGTAGAGGCTGAGCCTGCTGGCGCCGCTCGGCGCCGTAAACGTCTGCACGATGTTGCTGTCGCCGTTGGTGGCCGCGGTGCTGCCCGCCATGCCGGAGTAGGTTCCCGAGTGTGCCACGGTCTGGATCGAGGTCGTGCCGCTGACGGTCCAGCCGCTGAAGCTGCCGGTCTCGAACCCGCCGTTGGTGATGCCGCCGGCGGGCGGCGGAGGTGCGGCGCCGATGGCGATGTCGTCGAACAGCGTGTACGTCGCGTCGCCCGCGTAGTTGTCGTCGTGGCTGAGGAGCGTGAGCGTGTAGCTGTGGCCCGAGGTCACGCTGGCGGTGACCGACTTCCACCCGGTGGT
>VBLM01000759.1 GCA_005879095.1 Deltaproteobacteria bacterium | reverse complement strand
CCCTCGAGGTCCATCCGGAGACGTTCGCCGAGCTGGAGCCGATCGCGCGCGGCATCGCGCCGCTGGTAGCCGAGAGCGGCGTTCGCACCGCCGGCGACATCCGCCGCTACCGCGCGCTGGGCGCGTCGATGGTGCTGGTCGGCGAGGCGCTCTCGTCCGCCGAAGATCCCGAGTCGGCGACGCGCACGCTGGTGCAGGCATGACCGTGCGGATCAAGCTCTGCGGCGTGCGGACGGTCGAGGACGCGCTGCTCTGCGCTGCCGAGGGCGCCGACGAAATCGGAGTGATCTTCGCGCCGAGGAGCAAGCGGCGGGTGAGCGTGGCCGAGGCAAAAGCCATCCGCGACGCGCTGCCGGCGCGGCTGCCGCTGGTCGGCGTTTTTCTCGATGCGCCACTCGAGCAGGTCCTCCGCGTGGCGCGCGAAGTCGGGCTGCAGGCGGCGCAGTTGCACGGCGCGTGGCCGGCCGAAACGGCGGACCTGCCGCTCTATGCCGCGTTGCAGGTCACGGACGAAAGCTCGCTGCAGCCGAGGCCCGGCGCGGCGCGGATCCTGCTCGACGGCCCGGCCGGCGGATCGGGAAAGAGCTTCGCCTGGACGCTGGCGGAGAAAGCGCGAAAGCTCGGCCCCCCGCTGTTCATCGGTGGCGGCCTCACGCCCGACAACGTCGCGCAGGCCATCGCGGCGGCGCGCCCGTCCGGTGTGGACGTCGCCTCGGGAATCGAGAACGCGCAGGGCTACAAGGACCCGGCGCGGGTGCGCGCGTTCGTCGAAGCAACGAGAAGGGCATCTTTCAAATGAAAGAAATCGGTTCAATTCTTTCTGGAGAAACACTGGCTCCGCCGGACGCGCGCGGCCGGTTCGGCGAGTACGGTGGCCGCTTCGTGCCGGAGACGCTGATCCCCGCGCTCGACGAGCTGACGCGTGCCTGGACCGCCGCTCGCGCCGACGCAGCGTACAAAGTCGAGCTGGCTGTCCTGCTCGAAACCTACGCCGGTCGTCCCACGCCGCTCTTCCGCGCCGAACGCCTCGCTCGGGAACTGGGACTAAAAGGCCGCGTCTACTTGAAGCGCGAGGACCTCCTCCACACGGGCGCGCATAAGCTCAACAACACGCTCGGCCAGGTCTTGCTCGCCCGCCGAATGGGCAAACGGCGCGTGATCGCCGAGACCGGCGCCGGCCAGCACGGCGTCGCCACCGCCACCGTCTGCGCGCTGCTCGGCCTCGAGTGCATCGTCTACATGGGCGAGCTCGACGTCGCGCGGCAGGCACCGAACGTCTCGCGGATGCAGCTGCTCGGCGCCGAGGTGCGCCCGGTCACCGCCGGCTCGCGCACGCTGAAAGACGCGATGAACGAGGCCATCCGCGACTGGGTGACGAACGTTCGCACCACGTACTACTGCATCGGCAGCGCGGCCGGGCCGCACCCGTATCCGGTGATGGTGCGCGAGCTGCAGAAGGTCATCGGCGAGGAGATCGCGCGGCAGGCGCAGGACGCCGAAGGTCGGCTGCCGGATGCGGTAGTGGCCTGCGTGGGCGGCGGGTCGAACGCGATCGGCGCGCTGCATCGGTTCGTCCGCGAGCCGTCGCAGGACGACGAAGGCCAGCTCGGGGAGAGCCACTCCATTTCGGCGGGCCTCGATTACCCCGGCGTGGGTCCCGAGCACGCCTGGCTCAAGGAGAGTGGCCGGGCGAGCTACACCACCTGCACCGATGCGGCGGCGCTGGAGGCGTTCAGCGCGCTGGCCCGCGCCGAAGGAATCATCCCGGCGCTCGAGTCGGCCCACGCCCTCTCGGCGGCGCTCGCGGAAGCCGGGCGCGCCCGCCTCATCCTGGTCAACCTGTCGGGCCGCGGCGACAAGGACCTGGGAACCATTCTCGAGGCGCTGAAATGAGCCGCCTTTCCGACGCCTTTCCCAAAGGCCGCACCGCGCTGGTCTGCTACGTGATGGGCGGCGACGGCGACACGGCCGCTCTGTTGCAGGCGGTCGACGAAGCCGGCGCAGACGTGATCGAGCTCGGGCTGCCGTTCTCCGATCCGATCGCCGACGGCCCGGTGCTGCAGGCCGCCGCCACGCGCGCTCTGTTTTCCGGAGCGACCGTCCGGGGTGTGCTGGCGACTGCCGGCAAGCTGCGCCTGCGCGCGCCGGTCGTCGCGATGGGCTACATGAATCCGGTCGAACGGATGGGCGCGGCGGCGTTCGCGAAATGCCTGCGCGACAGCGGACTTTGCGGCGCGATCATCCCCGATCTCCCGATGGAAGAGGCGCAACCGCTGCGCGACGCGCTCTCGGCCCAGGGTCTCGATCTGGTGCCGCTGGTCGCGCCGACGACGCCGGCCGAGCGGGCGACGGCCATCGCGCGCACTGCGCGCGGTTTCGTCTACTACGTCAGCGTCACCGGCGTGACCGGCGCCCGCGCCTCGCTGCCGGAAGATCTGGAAAAGCGTCTCGCCGAATTGCGCGCGGTCTCGCCGGTGCCGGTCGCCGTCGGATTCGGCATCTCCCGCCCCGAACAGGCCGCCGCCCTGAAAGGCAAGGCCGACGGCATCGTCGTCGGCACCGCGCTGGTCAAGACCGCCCACGAGAGCGGCGTGAAAGCCGCCGCCGACTTCGTCCGCAGTCTGCGCGCGGTCCTGTGATTACCGGCCCGGCACGAAGGGCTTGAGCTTGCCGGCGCCGCTGGCTTCGACTGCCTGGGTCGCGATGCGGCGGTCGCCGGAGACGACCCAGCGGATGGTTTTCGGCTTGAAGATCGTGCGCGCGATCTTCTGCACGTCCTTCGCCGTCACCCGCTCGAGCGCGGCGCGCTCCTGGTCGAGACGAGGCGCGCCGTAGCCGAGCATCAGCGCCTTGAGCCAGGTGCGCGTCGAGCTGACCACATCGTCGTATGACGCCTCGATCTCCGCCAGCCGCAGCGCCTTCGCGCGCCGCACTTCATCGTCGGTCGGCGGCTTCTCGCGCAGGCCCTCGAAGGCGCCGCGGAAGAGCTGTAGGCCCTGCCGGCCCTTGTCGCCGTGCAACGCCGAGCAGGCGATCAGCGCGCTCGCCTGCCGCCGCCGCACGATCTCCGCGTTGGCGCCGTAGGTGAGCCCGTTCTCTTCGCGCAGCGCCATGCCGAGGCGGCTGCCGAAGCCTTCGCCGAGGATGGAAGTGAGGATTTCCAGCGCCGGGTCGTCGCCCGAGACCTCCGGCAGCGGCCGCAGCGCGCAGGTCAAGAGCGTCGAAGCCGACTTCCGCTCGACGTAGCCGATCTCCGACGGGTTGTTGGAGAGAGACGGCTGCTGCACGCGCGGCATCGGCGTCAGGTCCTTGTACCCTTGCCAGTTGCCGAACGACGCCTTGACCGCCGCCATCACCTCGGCGGCCTTGACGTCGCCGACGATCAAGAGCGTGCTGCCGCTCGGCACGAACACCACCTGTTGCTGCTCCATCACCTCCTGCAGCTCGAGCGCGTTGAGCGTCTCGGTGTTGCCGAACGGCGCGCGCGCATACGGGTGGTCCTGCCCGAACGCCGACTGCGCCATCAAGAGCTGCAGCGCCTGCGGGTCCTCCGATTCGATGCTGTCGAGAATGTCGAGCACCATGTCCCGGCGCGCGTCGAAGGATCGGGCGCCGTGCCGCGGATGACGCACCGCATCAACAATCATCTTCAGGTACTTGCCGGTGTCGATGGCGTAGCCAGCGATCTGGATCGACGAGTAGTCCGACTCGACATCGAAGGTCGCGGCGCCGCCGAGCTCCGACACGCGCCGCCGGAACGAGCGCTCGTCGCCCGGCATGTCGTTGACGCCCATCGTCTCGTAGAAATCGCTCGCCAGATGGACCGCCATGAACGTCATCCCGGCGCTCTCGGGCGGATCGGCGAGCGCGCCGTGGGCGAGGACGAGGTTGACGGTCACCACCGGCCGCCGATGGTGCTCGACGATGACGACCTGCAATCCGGTGTCGAGCGTGGCGCGCGTGACTGCCGGCGTCGCCGGAAAGACCTTCGCCAGCGGCGGCGGCGGCGGCGTGCGCGTCCAAGGGGCGACGGCGGGCGCGGGCGCAGGAGCGACCGCCGTCACCGGCGGAGGCGGCGTCGGCGCGGGAGCGGATGCACACGAGACCGTCAGAGCGGCGGCGATGACCGGCGCGGCTTGCATCGGTGCTTCGCCTTCGCCACCCTCGCCGGCCTCGGACGCGTCGGCCGCGCGTGCAGGA
>VBLM01000157.1 GCA_005879095.1 Deltaproteobacteria bacterium | reverse complement strand
AGCCGCGCCGAGTCGACGGTGGCGCCGAGCGCGAACCAGCCGTTCAGCGCGCGAAGCACGGTCACGCCGCCGGCGGGCCCCTTGATATCGCCGGTCGTGGCGAATGCCGGCGAGGCTTCCACTTGCCAGCCGGCCGGCTGTTCCGCTGCCGCGAGCGGCGCAACCAGCGCAATGAGAACGAGGGTGCGCGAAGACACGCGAAGAGCATACAGCTAGTGCGTCTTTTCGACCGTCATCGTCTCCACGAATGTTTGCTGTTGATTTGCCGGAGCGGCGCTGAACGTCGCACGCCAGGTTCGGCCCGCGCTGTCCTTCTTCACGAACGTCCGCTGCCTCTTGCGGCTGCGCTGCAGCGTCCAGCCGGAAGCCGTGATCTGCCGCGCCGAGAGGTCGAGAAATTCCTCCGATTGCATCGGCACTTTCAATTCGCCGCGGACTTCCCATCGATCGGTGTCGCCGGTATTCACCAGCTTCCGCCACGACGCGCCGTCCGGCAGTTGGACGTCCGGCATCATCGCGTCGGCGAGCGCGCCGCGCGCCCAGTTGGACTCCGGCTGCCAGTGGTACTCGATGTCGCGGGCGACGTCCTCGGCCCGGACGCGGCCGTAGATGCGCTCGACGAGATGCAGCGCGCCGTCGATGCCCGCGGAAAGGCCGGCAGAGGTGATGATCTTTCCGTTGTCGGCGAAGCGCTTGTCGCGGATGACGCGGATGCGCGGCGAGGTCGCCGCCAGCCGGTCGAGGTTGGACGCGGTGGTGGTCGCGGACAGCCCTTCGAGCAGCCCGGCTTTGGCGAGGATGAACGCACCGTTGCAGACCGACAGCACGTATCGCGACGCGCCGGCGCGCTGGCGGACCCATTCGATCGCTTTGGGATCGTCGAGAATCGGCCGGATTCCGCCGCCCGGGACGAGCAGCACGTCGGCGGGCGGCGCGTGCTCGAAGTCGAAATCGGGTTTCACGGCGAGCCCGAAGACGGACTTGATCGGCTCGGCGGTCGGGGCGACGGTGAACACGCGCGCGCCGACCTGGCCGAGCACTTCGTACGGCCCGGCGTAGTCGATGATCTCCGCGCCGTCGAAGAGCAGCACCGCTACGTTCAGCCGCGCCGCCTTCTCGACCAGTTCCATGCCGCAAAGCGGGCATTTTCCGGGATGATCGAACTCCTGCGGATGCTCTTCCATCGGGCAGACGTAGACGTGGTCGGCGGCGGCGAGCGGGCCGGCCGAGAGAATGACGCACAACGCCAGGACCACTGCGCGCATGGTGAGACCTCCGTGCTTGCTGCAAGGTGACCGCCCCGCCGCGCTGGTTTCAGACCTACTCGCTCGCCCATTCGATCGGAAACAGCTTCCCCGCCTGCTGCGGGGTCATCGAACCCCCGAGTGATTCGATGGCGCGCGAGAGCACCGGATCGAGCCCTTCGGCCACGTCCACCGCGCTGGGCAGCGCGATCACGTCCGGCACCACGCCGGCGTTCTCCAGGCTCTTGCCGTCAGTCATGATCAAGTCGGCGTCGGTCACCGAGGCGCCGAAGAACACCGCGTACCGGACTCCGATCTTGTGCGTGTAGTGCACTGCCTCCCGGACGGCGCCGGCCGTGCGATCGCCGACGACCACGCCGCGGTTCTCGAGCTGGACCACCCGGGCCAACACCTCGGACGATGACCCGGAGCCGCTGTCGACCAGCACGAACAACTTTCCGGCGAAGGGCTCACCGTCGGCCGCCTTGGCGATCAGCGGCTCAGTCTTGTCGCGCTGGATCCGATCCGCGATCTTCACCTCCCTGCCGAAGAGAAAGCCGATCAGCGTCGTCAACGTCCGGAGCCTTCCGCCCGGATTGCCGCGCAGGTCGAGCACCAGGGAATGTGCTCCTCGGACCTTGTCGATCAGCTCGCCGACCTCCTTGTCGGAGAACTGAAAGATCGGGAGCTTGAGGATCGCGATGCCGCCACCGGAGCGAAAGACCTGGGCGCGCGTCCGGTAAGCTTGATCTTCCAACTCGCGAATCATGTCCCAGATGTCCTGGGTTCCGCCGCGTCCGCTCCCGACGATGGTCTCCGCGTGCGCCATCACGTCGAGCTGACGCTCGGCGCCGGCCAGGTCCTTCAACACCAGCCGCAATCCGGGTTGCGGCCGGAGAGACTTGAAGACGTATTCGATCTTCCGCAGGCTGTCGCGCCCGACGCCGAAACCGTTGACGGCGAGGACCTCGTCGCCGGGCCTGAGGCCCTTCGCTTCCGCATCGGTCCCGGGCCGCACCTGCGTGATCAGGCAGCGATCACCCACCATCAGCCAGCGCCAGCCGTAGTCGTGGCGGTACGGTCGCAGCGGGACGAGGAACCTCGTGTGCGAGTCGTTGAGCGAATCGAGCAGTCCGGCGACGTGCGACATCGCCCGGTTCAACGACTCGGCCTTGTCGATCTCGACCTTGGCCGCTGCGACCCGCGCGTCCCAGTCGAGGCCGTGAAGACTCGCGTCGTAATAGTGCTCTTTGACGTCGTTCGAGACGTCGCGAAGCATGTGCTGGACCCGGTCCCGATCGGTCTGCGTGAACTCGCCGAACGTCGAGCAAGCGCAGCAGACGGCGACGAACGCGATGGTGCCGTGCATGGCAACCCCCCGCGCAAGGTGTCGTCATTTTACCACACGCGGCAGGGCTTCTCGCTCACCATCGGCGCGCCTGTCTTGCAGGAGAAAGCCCGCGCGAACTGCGGCAGGTCGGCGACGATGCCGTTGATGCGGTCCTTGCCCGGCGAGTGCGGGTTGGTGAGCGCGCTGACTCTGAGATTTGCCGGCCGCTGGTTTTCGCAGGCCCACTGGGCGAAGCCGATGAAGAAGCGCTGGTCGGGCGTGAAGCCGTCGACAGGCGGCAGCTCCTTGCCCGCCACGTCCTTCTTCCAGGCGATGTACGCGAGCAGCGTCCCGCCGAGATCGGCCACGTCCTCGCCGCTGGTCAGCTTCGAATTGATCTTGATCTCGTCGACGATCGTGTACTGCGCGAACTGATCGCGCACGCATTGAACGCGCTCTTCGAACGCCTTGGCGTCGTCCAGCGTCCACCAGTTCTTCAAATTCCCTT
>VBLM01000156.1:4018-9745 GCA_005879095.1 Deltaproteobacteria bacterium | reverse complement strand
CTGGCTCGTCGGCGAACCGACGCGAGTGTAAAGGCTTCAAGCGCACCGCGGAGGCGCGGAGGACGCGGAGGTTTTTTTTAAAAAAAATACTCCGCGAATCTCCGCGTTCTCCGCGCCTCCGCGGTGAGATCTTGCTTCTAAGCCCGTTGCGGGATGCGGACGTCGGCGAGGCGGCGCGAAAGATCGAGATAGGTGAGGAAAGCGGTGCCGATGTCGGAGAGCGGGTCGAGAAAGAGGTCGCGCACTTCGCGCTTGAGCAGCCGGCCGGTCGCGAGCGCGTAATAGATGCGCTCGCCGAGCATGTACCCGAGCGAGTGCGTCACCGCGTTGAACAGGTCGCCGGACGTGGCGGCGGCGCCTTTCGGACGGAGACGGCCTCGCTCGGCGGCGCGATGTTCGAGCACGAGGCGGGCGGATCGCGCCAGCCGCTCGAACTCCGGCTCGTGCGGGCACTTGCGGCGCGGGTTGACGATCTTCGACCCGAAGAACGCGTACGCCTCTTCCAGCGTCCGTGCGTAGAACGCGTCCGGCAGAGCGCGCGGCTCGTCGGAGGACGCGCCCGAGACCACGTGCCGGACGAAATGGGCGGCCTCTTCGGCGGCGTGGTTGACCGACAGATTCGCCAGGTACGCGACCCGCGCGCGCGGGATGTAATAGCTCTCGCGCGAGAGGATCTGCCGCTCGATCTGCCGGCGCTCGCGCGCGCTGGCCGGCAGAGCGTCGAGGAAGCTCAGGTCGCCCGCGGTGTAGACCGCGACGTGCTCCAGCGCCGCCTTGAGCTGTGCGGTCTCGAGGCCGAGAAAGCGCGCCACCGTCCGCGCCAGCATGCGGAAGCGCGCCTCGAGATGCCCGCTCTCCAGCGGCTGCGCCCCGCCTTCGATCCAGTCGAGATAACTCTGCTGCACGACCGTCGGCGGCGTGTTGATCAGGCACCACTCGCCGGGCCGCACCACGCAGGCCTCGACCTCCAGCTCGCGCCCGTCGCGTTCCAGCTCCCACCAGACGCGCTCGCAGTTCTGGTAGACGGTGAGCGGCTCGCGCGGCTCGCCGAGCTCGTCGGCCACCGCCTGCGGCAGGTGGGGCGGCGCGACGTGCAGCTGTCCGGCCAGCGTGAAGACCTGCGCGTCCGGGTGTTGCCGGACGGCCGTGGCGATGCGCCGGGCTGCATATCGATCGCGATCGCGCAGCGAGCCGGCCATTCGGTCGATGCCGATCACCGGCAGCTTCTGCCGCCGCGCCTCGTCGAAGATCGGCTTGAAATGAGACCAGGTATCAAAAACGGAATGCCGGGCGTACTCGATCGCCGCGAGAAATCGATCTTCCGGGAGCCTACCGGCGAGGAACGCGTCGAGCGCCGACTGGTGCCGGCCCTGCACGAACTCCAGCGCCAGCACCAGCGGCCGCTGCGCCGATCGCCGCTGCACGAGCTTGAGAAAGCTGCGCTGCGCCTGCTTCAGCGTGTGGTAGTCGCCGACGTAGACCAGGTCGGCGCGGGCGATCGCCTCCAGCAGCTCGGAGAACGCGGCCTCGCGCAGGAAGCTCCGCGTGCGCCGCTCATAACGCGCTTCGTACGAGCGAAAATCAGCGTTGGCGCCCAAAACCGAAGCGGCGATCAGCTTGCGCTGCCGCCGCCACAGCCGCTTCTGGAGACGTCCGATTTCGATCCGCGCCCGAATCACGGGCGGATCGTAACTCGCCTCCGAGCCGAACAAAAAACTTAGCCCCTGAGCCGCCGACGGCGGCCGGGGCTACCGGCGCTGGGCGTTTGGGTCGTCGTCCAACATGTCGTTCGGCGACGGGATTTTCTTCAGCTCCTGCTTGGCGATCTTCCACGCCTGCTGGACCACCCACGAGAGCGAGCGGTCGAGCCGCTGCGCCTGGGTCTGGATTTCGCCCAGCATGTCTTCGGGGAAGTAGAGGCTCTGTTTGCTCGCGTCGTTGGCGGACATGTCTATTCCCGCTCGTCCGGCGCGCCGGTGCGGGGTTCGCCCCCGATGACGTCGTTGACCGACGGGAAGCGCATGATCTCGCTTCGCGCGATCTTCCACGCCTGCTGCACGATCCACGAGAGGGACCGGTCCTGCCGGTTGGCCTCTTCCTGGATCTCGCGCAGCATGTCCTCGGGGAAGTAGAGACTCTGCTTCCTCTTGTCGGTTCCTGCCATCAAAGGCCTCCAACCTGCTCGGTTTGCGCTACGCGCCTTGCGTGAACAACTGTCTAGACTTGCACGACATCGGGGTCAAGTAACTAGAGGTGGCTACATGAAGCGACCTGTCGTGAAATGTCGTCAAGCTGTTGCATGCCGCAGCGCGTTGAGGTAAGGGGCGCGCGCCTGTCCGTACCAGGTGGAGCACAGCGGCTCCAAAAACTGGCCAAAACGGCTGCTCCGGGCACTGTGGAACGCCGATGCCCACTGGCACGGAGGTCGCAATGCATCTCCACAAGTTCGCAGTCGAGGGAGATGCAATGTCCATCTGTGGCGTCATCACGACGAAAGACGTCCTCCGCCACAGCGGGACGATCGTCCGCGAGTTCGGGACTGTCGCTTACATCCGGTGCTGCGTGGCGATTTTGATGCGCCGCCGGACCACGTTCCTGAATTGCGTCTGCGTGCTCGCTCAATAAAAAAGGCTGGCTCGAGCCTTGGCTGAGCCAGCCCATGAGCCTGGAGGGGGAGGGGGGGACCCCCAGGCTCATTACCAAACTTGGCGCGGCCCGTGGGCCGCTCTACCGTTCAGAACCCGCTGTCCTCGCTGGATGTTCCCGCCGCCGACCCGGAGCCCCCTTTTCCGCAGTAAGTTTGGGTTCTCAACACACGACGCGCAAGGCCGAACGCCGATAAACTACGCATAGTGGGAACCCTGACGGAGAGCGTCGAGCAGGCGGTCGCCAGCGGCCTGCTGCCGCGCGGCAAGCCCGTGCTGGTCGCGTGCTCGGGAGGAGCGGATTCGGTTGCGCTCGCTGTTGCGGTGCTACGTTGCGGGTTGCGTGGCGCCATCGGGCACATCGATCACGCGCTGCGTCCGGAATCGGCGCGGGAAGCGCAACAGGTGTCCGAGCTCGCGCAGCGACTCTGTGCGCCATTTTTCCTCGAGCGACTTCAAGGGCTTGTGACGCGGGGGCCCGGGCTGGAGGCGGCCGCCCGGGAGGCCCGATACGCCGCTTTGGCCCGGCTGGCCCGGACGTCCGGGGCGGACGTCGTGGCGACGGCCCATACCCGGCGCGATCAGGCGGAAACGCTCCTGTTGCGGCTGATCCGCGGCGCCGGGCCGACGGCTCTCGCCGGAATTCGACGGCGGCGCTCCGCGGCGCCGGGCCGACGGCTCTCGCCGGAATTCGACGGCGGCGCCCGCTGGCGCCGGGCATCGACCTGGTCCGGCCGCTGCTCGATGTCTCCCGCGCGGCGACAGAAGCCTACTGTCATGAGAACGGGCTGGCGTATGTCGAAGATCCGCACAACTCCGACCCGGTCCGCGCCCGTGCCCGCCTGCGCCGGCTGTGGCCGCAACTGCTCGAGCTGAATCCCCGTCTCGAAGAGGCGCTCGCCGGCACCGCGCAATTGCTCGCCGAAGAAAACGAATTGATGGAATCGCTTCCAGCCGAATCGCACCCGGCGCTTCGACGGCGGGCACTGTTGAAGCAAGCGGTGCAGCGCGGCGTCCACCCCGCGCGAGCGCATCTGGAGCAACTGGTCGCCTTGCTCGCGAAGGGCCACGGCTCGCTCGACTTGCCGGGCGGCCGAGCGACCGTCCGAGCCGGCCTGGTCGAGTTCGACCGTCAGCCGCCAGCCGCAAGCCGCCAGCCGGACGAACTGGCGATCGACCGCCCCGGCCATTACGCTTGGTCCTCTCGCGAGCTGGATGTCGTCGCGGGTAGAGGAGAGGGTTTGGTCGTCGATCTGTCGCGCGCGCCGTTTCCGTGGACCCTGCGCGGTCACCGGCCCGGCGACCGCTTCCGGCCAGCGGGCGGCCGGACCAAGAAGGTTTCGGACCTGTGGATCGACGCCCGAATCCCGCGCGAAGAGCGTGCCTCGTTGGGCCTGCTCGAAGACGCTGAAGGCCGCCTTTTCTGGGTCGAGGGCCTGCGTGCGGGCGATGCGGCGCGCGGTCCCATCGCACATCCGGCTACCTTCCGACTCCGTCCGGAAATGAAGCCTGTCGACGAGAGGTTGACCTCTCAGCGGCGGCCGCCGGCTCGTTCTGCTACCATGAGTCGCAAGCCAGACGAGGAGCCAAGGTGAGACAGTCGTACAAGACGTTCTTTCTCTGGGCGGTGCTGATCCTGCTCTTCTTCTCGTTCTATTCGATCTTCTCGCGGCAGCGGTCGAACGAGCCCAAGGAGATCGACGCGAGCGAGTTCTACGCCGCGGTCGACCGCGGCGAGATCGCCAGCACGACGGTGAAGGGCAACACGCTGCAGGGGCAGTTCAAGGGCGGAAACCACCAGGAGTTCCGCACCGTCTCGCCGCTCGACAACCAGCTTCTCGAGAAGATGCGGCAGAAGGGCGTCGCGCTCAAGTTCGAGAAGGAAGATTCGCAGTCGCTCTGGGCGCAGTTCCTCGTCAGCTGGATGCCGCTCGGCGTGCTCTGCATCCTCTTCGTCTTCCTCATGCGCCAGCTGCAGGCGGGCGGCGGCAAGGCGATGAGCTTCGGGAAGTCGAAGGCGAAGCTCTTGAGCGAGAACCACAACAAGGTCACGTTCCAGGACGTCGCCGGCATCGACGAGGCCAAGGAAGAGCTCGAAGAGATCGTCCAGTTCCTCAAGGACCCGAAGAAGTTTACCAAGCTCGGCGGGCGGATTCCGAAGGGCGTCCTCTTGATGGGCGCGCCCGGTACCGGAAAGTCGAGATGTTCGTGGGCGTCGGCGCCTCGCGCGTGCGCGACCTGTTCGAGCAGGGCAAGAAGCACGCGCCGTGCATCATCTTCATCGACGAGATCGACGCCGTCGGTCGCCACCGCGGAGCGGGCCTCGGCGGCGGGCACGACGAGCGCGAGCAGACGCTGAACCAGCTCCTCGTCGAGATGGACGGATTCGAGTCGAACGAGGGCGTGATTCTGATCGCTGCCACCAACCGGCCCGACGTCCTCGACCCGGCGCTGCTGCGGCCCGGCCGGTTCGACCGGCGCATCATGGTCCCGCGACCGGACGTGCGCGGGCGCGAGGGCATTCTCAAGGTCCACACCAAGAAGACGCCGCTCGCGAACGACGTCGATCTCGACTCCATCGCGCGCGGCACGCCCGGCTTCTCCGGCGCGGATCTCGAAAATCTGGTGAACGAGGCCGCGCTGATCGCCGCGCGCAAGGGCAAGGACCGCCTCGACAACCACGACTTCGATTTCGCCAAGGACAAGGTGATGATGGGCGCCGAGCGGCGCAGCATGATCATCAGCGAGAAGGACAAAAAGATCACGGCCTGGCACGAGGCCGGCCACGCGCTGGTCGCGCGGCTGACGCCGAAGTGCGACCCGGTCCACAAGGTCACCATCATCCCGCGCGGTCCGGCGCTCGGTCTGACGCAGATGCTGCCGAAAGAAGACCGGCTCAACTGGGACAAGAGCTCGGTGCTCGACCGCATCGCGATGGCGATGGGCGGCCGCATCGCCGAGGAGATCACGTTCGACGAGATCACCTCGGGCGCCAAGAGCGACATCGACCACGCCACGGCCTTCGCGCGCAGCATGGTCTGCGAATGGGGCATGAGCGAGAAGCTCGGGCCGCTGGCCTTCG
>VBLM01000156.1:0-3903 GCA_005879095.1 Deltaproteobacteria bacterium | reverse complement strand
CTCGACGGCGAAGAGGTCGAAGTCCTCATCCGCGGCGGCCAGCTGAACAAGACGAAGCCGCCGCCCGCGCTGCCGCGTCCGGAGATCAAGCGGCCCGAGGTGAAGGAGAAGTCGAAGATCCTCGACGCGCTCGGCGGGCTGACGGCGGCGGTGCCGAAGACCGAGGCCGGAAAGGCCTGAGTCTCGACGTGATCAGGAGACCCCGGCTGAAGCCGGGGTCTAGAACTGCGCGAAGCCGCTCCGCGGCTCAACCGGGTCGTCGAATTCGGATTGCGTACCTTCGGTGATGCGTCGCCCGTGGCAGGCCGGAGTTAGCCTCCGCAGGAGGCTTTGCGCTTTTCTAGACCCCGCCTTCAGGCGGGGTCTCCAGAAGACCCCGCAGCACGAGTTGTTTACGCGTGCGGCGCGGGCAGCGGGCGCAGGTCGGGCTCGACGAACCGCACCCGCGCCTCGTCCGACCACAGCCGCTCCGGCGAGTAGTGACGGAACGGCAGGCTCGAGTCCGCGAGCGGTGTCTTCATCAGCGCGTCGACAGTCGTTTCCGGATGCAGCGAGACGAGCTTGAGCCACACCTGCGTGAGCGTCTCGTTGTACTTCACCAGTCCGCCGATCCTGGTCACGTAGCGGACCAGCAGATCCCGCGCCCCCTGCGGGTCGTCGCGAAAGAGCAGCGCGAGCCGCAAGTGCGCGCGGTGGTCCATCATGTCGCGCGGGTAGGTACCCTTCGCCAGCGCCTGCAGGAACTCCGCGTCGGTCATGGGACGCAGTATAACGCCCGCGTGCGACTGATCGAGTTGCAGAACGAGAGCGATTCGCTGCAGGCCTGCGCGGCCATCGCCCGCAGCGTGCCCGACGCGAATTTGCGCGGGTGGGGCGCGATCGTGCCCGCCGACGCGCTCACCGTCGCCGAGGGCCTGCGCCAGTCCGGCCTGACGGTGCTGCAGGGTCCGAAGGGCGCTATCGCGCTCGGCAGCGTCGCGCAGATCTGGTCGGCCGCGCGCAGCATCGCGGACGGCCTCGAACGTGAGCAGTCGCGCGCGGCAGCGAAAGAGCTGATGACCCGTGCCGCGAACGTCGAGTCGCCGCAGCCGGGCAGCGCGTGGCGGCTTCTGCGCAGCCGGCTGCCCGAGGGACGCACGCTGATCATGGGCATCGTGAATGCCACCCCCGACTCGTTCTCCGACGGCGGCGCGTACGACCCGATCGAGCAGGGGCTGAAGCTTGCGAGCGAGGGAGCGGACATCGTCGACGTCGGCGGCGAGTCGACCCGGCCTGGCGCGCTGGCCGTCACCGCCGCCGAGGAGCGCAAACGGACCGAGCCGGTCGTGCGCGCGCTTGTCCGCCAAATCAAGATCCCGGTCAGCATCGACACCACCAAGCCCGAGGTAGCGAAGGCCGCGATCGACGCCGGGGCCGAGATCGTCAACCTCGTCTCGGGTGACGCGCGCGACATGCCGCGCGACGCCGCCTACTGCCTGATGCACATGCGCGGTACGGCCGCCGACATGCAATCCAGAGCCATCTATGCGGATTTACACGGTGAATTGCTCGCCGAGCTGAAGCAGGCACTTGAAAGGGCGGACATTCCCGAAGAGCGGATCGCCATCGACCCCGGTCTCGGTTTCGCCAAGACCGCGGAGCACAACCTGCTCTTGCTGCGCCGCCTGCGCGAGCTGACCCAGCTCGGCCGGCCGCTGCTCGTTGGCGCCTCGCGCAAGTCATTCATCGGAAAAGTGACAGGGCGCGAGCCCTCTCAAAGGCTCCTCGGCAGCGTGGCCGCTGCCGCCATCGCGGCGGTCAACGGTGCCGCGGTTCTCCGCGTCCACGACGTCGCGGCCACCAGGGAGGCTCTGCAGATCGCCGACGCCGTCCGTACGTCAACTGCCTGACAAACGGCGGGCCGCTTGCCGCCTGGACGACAAAGAACAACATTTGCGTCTCACCGATGGAGCGTCCAACATGGCCGTCCGCTTGACCGAAAAGCCCACCGAACCCGCCCGCAAGCTCTTCGGCACCGACGGCATCCGCGGCGTCGCCAACGTCTATCCGATGACGGGCGAGTTGATGCTCAAGCTCGGGCGCGCCGTGGCCTTCACCATCAAGCGGGGCAGCCACCGCCACCGGGTGGTGATCGGCAAAGACACTCGTGTTTCGGGGTACATGCTGGAGACGGCGCTGGCCTCGGGCCTGTGCAGCATGGGCGTCGACGTGCTCCTCTGCGGGCCGCTTCCGACGCCGGCCATCTCGCAGCTGACGGTCTCGATGCGGGCCGACGCCGGCGCGGTGATCAGCGCCTCGCACAATCCCTACCAGGACAACGGGATCAAGTTCTTCAGCGCCGACGGCTTCAAGCTGCCCGACGAGATCGAGGCCGACATCGAGGACCTGGTCGCCAACGACAAGCTGCATCATTTGAGACCCACCGCTACGAGCATCGGCAAGGCCTTCCGCATCGACGACGCGACCGGGCGCTACGTCGTCTACGCGAAGGGCACTTTCCCGAAGCACCTCACTCTCGAGGGGCTGACCATCGTCATCGATTGCGCGCACGGCGCCGGTTACCGCGTCGCGCCCTCCGTGCTCGCGGAGCTCGGGGCGAAGGTCATCGTCATCGGCAATACGCCCGACGGCCGCAACATCAACCGCGGCTTCGGCGCGCTCCATCCGGAGACGATGTGCAAGGTGGTGAAGAAGACCGGCGCCAACCTCGGCATCGCGCTGGACGGCGACGCCGACCGCGTCATCGTCTCGGACGAGCACGGCCAGGTCGTCGACGGCGACGCGGTGATGGCCATCTGCGGCCTCGACCTGATCAAACGGAGAGCGCTGCCGAAGAAGACGCTGGTCGCGACGGTGATGTCGAACATGGGCCTCGATCAGGCCATCGAAGCGGCGGGCGGCCGGGTGGTGCGGACGCGCGTCGGCGACCGTTACGTCGTCGAAGAGCTGCGGAACGGCGGGTACACGTTCGGCGGCGAGCAGAGCGGCCACCTGATCTTCCTCGACTACGCCAACACCGGCGACGGAACGGAGGCCGCGCTCGCGCTGCTCTCGGTGATGCAGGAGAGCGGAAAGCCGATCTCCGAGCTGGCGAAGTGCATGGAGGTCTTCCCGCAGGCGCAGCTCGGCCTGCAGGTCTCCTCCAAGCCCGAGCTCGGCTCGCTGCCGGGCGTGATGCGCGCCATCCGCGACGTGGAGAAGAAGCTCGGTCCCAGGGGCCGCGTGCTGGTGCGCTATTCGGGCACCGAGCCGAAAGTGCGCGTGCTGGTCGAAGGGCCCGATCAGAAGACGATCGACAACTACGCGCAGCAGATCGCCGGCGAGCTGAAGAAGGCGATCGGCGCCTAGTCAGCCGAGGTAGAGTGCGCCGCTGGAGGTATCCATGCGGCTGGGCGTCAACATCGATCACGTCGCGACGCTGCGGCAGGCGAGGCGCGGAAAGTATCCCGATCCGGTGGCGGCGGCGGTGCTCGCCGAGCTGGGCGGCGCCGATCAGATCACGCTGCACGTCCGGGAGGACCGGCGGCACGTCAACGATCGCGATCTGGAGATCCTGCGCAAGACGGTGAACGGCACGCTCAATCTCGAGATGGCGGCGCTGCAGCCGATGCTCGAGCTGGCGCTGTCGCACCGGCCGGACACGGCCACGCTGGTGCCGGAGCGGCGCGAGGAATTGACGACCGAGGGCGGGCTCGACGTCGGCTCGCACCGCGACGAGATCAAGCGCGTGACGCGCGCGCTGCGCGACGCGGGGGTGGAGGTTTCGCTCTTCGTCGATTCCGATGTCGAGCAGATCAAGGCCAGCCACCGCGTCGACGCCCAGGCCGTCGAGCTGCACACCGGCCGCTACTGCGAGGCGCGCGGGCCGCGCGATCGGGCGAAGGAGCTGGCGCGGATCATCGA
>VBLM01000760.1 GCA_005879095.1 Deltaproteobacteria bacterium | reverse complement strand
CTCCGCTACGCGGTGTTGCGCGTCGCGCTCACGGCCGGCCTCGGCGTCTTCTGCGGCCTCTTCCTGCCCGGCCTGCTCGGCATCGACGCGAAGTTCGGCGCCCCCGGCCTCACCGCCTCCGCCGGCGTCGCCGGCTGGCTCGAATTCTGGCTCCTCCGCCGCGGCATCGGCCGTCGCATCGGCGAGGTCCACGTCCCCAAAGGCCTGCTCCCGCGCCTCTGGACCGCCGCCGCCCTCGCCACGGCCGTCGCCCTGGCCGTGAAGCTCGCGATTCAGAACGCCGGCCCACTCGATCGCCCGATCCCCCGCGCCATCCTCGTCCTCGGCCTCTTCGGCGTGACCTACCTCGGCGCCACAATCGCCATGCGCGTCCCGGAAGCCACCGAAGCCCTCTCCCGTGCCCGCCGCCTTCTCCGCCGCTAATTCGGGGACACCATACGCATTGACCGTGCCAATCCACGGCAATACGACGAGGGCGGCAGCCCCCTGTACCAGGTCGGCGGCCCTGTGGGCCGACGCCGCCCAAAAAAAAATACGTAACCGCGTTGAGCCGGGGACACGATGATGCGGCTGGCGCCGCCATCATGTCCCCTGAGTTTCGCACGGGTTGGCACGCTGAATTGCGTAAGGTGTCCCCGAATTTCCGCCTCGAACCTGGCTGCTCACGGTAGGTTGGCGCGGAAGTGGATGAATCGGGCAACGATCCGTTTGCCCGGGTTGAATTTCACTTACACTGCCGCGGTCGTGTTCAACGGGATGATGCGGAAAGCCCTGTTCTGTGCCGTGCTGGCGGCCGCCTGCTCGCGAAGCGCGCGCAAGGACGTGACGCCGGGCATCGCCGCGGAAGCTCCGGAAGCCGCGGCGCGCGAAGCCGGACTTCAAGATTCGCCGGCCCTGTCGCCGGCCGAGATGACTGAGCACGTCCTCTCGCGCATATCGTTCGGCGCGAATCAACGAGACCGCGCGCGCGTGCGGTCGCTCGGCATCGCCGCCTGGCTCGAGGAGCAGCTGCATCCCGGGGAGATCGACGACGGCGCTCTCGACCAGCGGCTGGTCTCGCTTTCCGCGCTGCAGAAGCCCGTCGGCGAGCTCGTCCAGGCCCTGGTCGCGCAGCGCAAGCTGCGCCAGCGCGAGCAGCGCATGAGCGACATGCTCGCCGAGGCGCCTCCGCCCCCGGCCGAAGAGAAGGCGCCCAAAGAGCTGCGCAAGCCGCTGGGCAAGGCGGGCCGCGGACCCGGTTTCGAAACCATCGCGCAGCTCTCGCAGGCCAAGCTCCTCCGCGCCGTCTCTTCGAAAAAGCAGCTGCAGGAAGAGCTGGTCGACTTCTGGTTCAACCATTTCAACGTCTTCGCCGGAAAAGACCAGGAGTCCGCGCTCCTGCCCGAGTACGAACAGGCCGTCGTGCGGCCGAACGCGCTGGGCAGTTTCCCCGAGCTGCTCGAGGCCACCGCCCACAGCCCGGCGATGCTGATCTACCTCGACAACTGGCGCTCGTCGGCGCCGCCGCCGCGCTGGCTGCACGCACGCAAGACCGCCCCCAAGCGCGGCCTCAACGAAAACTACGCGCGCGAGCTGCTCGAGCTCCACACGCTCGGCGTCGAGGGCGGGTATAGCCAGACCGACATCGTCGAGGTGGCGCGCTGCTTCACCGGCTGGACAGTCGAGGAGCCGCAGAAAGACCCGCGCTTCGTCTTCCGAAAAACCCTGCACGACTACGGCGAGAAGCACGTCCTCGGCCACCTGATCCCCGCCGGCCGCGGTGAGGAGGACGGCCAGCAGGTCTTGAAAATC
>VBLM01000155.1 GCA_005879095.1 Deltaproteobacteria bacterium | reverse complement strand
GGAACGGCGCCTCGCGGACGTTCACGCGCACCGCCGCGATCGGCGTGTCGCCGAGCGGCTCGAGCTGCACGCGCACGCCGGAAAAGGTGCCGAGGTTGTAGACCCGCTGCTGCGCGAGCGCGATCGCCTGCGGGCTGTAGACCTGCCCCTTGTCGATGCCGGTCGCCGTCGCGATCTCGTTGGCCGCGATCTGCCGGTTGCCGGTGACGACGACCTTGCCGAAATGAAAGCGCGCGCCGGTGTCGCAGTCGAACCAGATGTGCGCGGTGCCGGCCTCGGGCGCCACCTCGACGCGGCCGTTGATCTCGGCCTGCGCGTAGCCGTGCTCCTTGAGCTGTTCCTTGAGCACGTCCTTGGCTTTCTCGTACCCGTCCTCGTCGAACCAGTCACCGGCGTGGATCGGCAGCGCTGCGTTGATGTCGGAGATCTCGCCTTTGGGGATCTCGTCGAGGCCCTGGAAGTCCATGTTGGCGATCTTCGCGCGGCGGCCTTCGTCGATCTTGACCACCAGCGTGACCCGGCCGGCCTCGTCCTTCTGCTCCTGCACGTCGAGAACTTTTGTTTCGTAGAAACCTTTCTGGTTGTACCAGCGCACGATCCGCTTCTCGTCGATGGAGAAGAGATCGGCGTCGTAATACCGAGCGGTCTTGCTGAAGAAACCGCTGGTCGGCGTGGTGGCGATCTTGGAGAGCAGCTCGCTGCCGCCGATGCTCTTGTTGCCTTCGAACTTGATCGCGGCCAGGACCGGGTGGCCCTCGAACGGCTGCGACGGCGTCGCACAGGCGGCCAGGGCCAGCAGTGCGAGGGCATTTCGGCGCACGCGACGAAAGCTAATACGCCGTTTTCAGGAACGCTGCCGCAAGAGGAGATGGAGGTGTGCTTTTTCCCACGCGCGCGCGCGCTCGTACCCGGGGAAGCGCCGTTCGGCGGCGCGGAACTCCGGGCCGTGCACGGTGCGGCGGCCGTCGTCGTCGGCGGAGGGCGGGAAGATCTGGTGGAGCATCTCGTGGAACACCACCATCTCGACGAAGTAGCGCGGGACCCGCTCGTCGTCGAGCGCGGGGTGGATGCGGATGATCCGGTGGTCGTGGAAGTAGACGCCCATCTTGATCGATCGGCGCCGTCCACCCGCCGAGCGGCGGCCCCAACCGATGCGGGCCTGGATCTGGTTGCCGAACCAGCGCGCGTTGATCGCGCCGTAGATGTCGGCCAGGTCGTGCACCCGGCCGCGCGGCGCGAGCGGCGGCTCGGCGCGCGGCGCGGCCGGCTTGATCAGCTCGCGGTGCTGGCGGACGTAATCGTCGATGGCGCGGCCGTGCGCGCGGCGGTTGCGTCCCGTGAATCCCGCGAGCGCCCGCATCACCGGCTCGTGTGCGCGCGCGAACATGTGGTGGAGGCGGAAGTGCAGGCGGCCGGAGACGCGCCGGTAGCTGACCATCGTCCACGCGTTGTCGGTCAGCTCGACCTCGACCTCCTCGCGCAGGAGCGACGAGAGCCGCGCCGCCAGTACCGGCGACGCGCCGTGCGGGACGATGTGGATGCGCGATGGCCGCTGGATTTCCTCTTCGCGAAGCAGCGTCGCGACGCGAGGCTCCGACCTGGGGCTCGAGGTCTCGCTGGGGAAAAGGGAGAGCTGTCGCATGGCCGAAGTGCACTCTAGCATCCGCACTTGGGATACTTTCAAGAGCATGATCGCTTTCTCGCCGGAAGAGGACGAGCAGCTGCTGGTGGATTCGGCGCGCGCCTTCGCGCAGACGCGGCTGCGGCCGAGGTTGCGCGCGTTCGAAGAAGCACGCGGTGTGGCGGATGACGTGCGGCGCGCGTTTCACGAGCTGGGCCTCGTGGGTATGGATCTTCCTGCGGAGCTGGGCTTCGCCGGCGTCTCGCTGACGACGCGCGCGCTCGCCGAGGAAGAGCTGGCGGCGGCCGATCTCGGCGCTTGCGTCGCGCTCGACGCGACCGGTCTGGCGGGCGAAGCGATCCGCGCCGGTGGAACGCCGGAGCAGCGCAAGCGCTGGCTCTCGCCGTTCCTCGACGATCCACTCCGGCGCGCGGCGATGAAGCTCGACGATGCCGTCCTCGGCGGAGCGCGGGCGCAGCTGCTCGTCACCGCCGACGGGTCGGTGTACGAGGGGGGCTTCACCGGCGTCGAGGATCGCGACGTGCTCGGGATCGCCGAGCTGCCACCGGCGAAAGTGAACATTTCCGGCGCGGCTTCGGGGAAGCTGGCGAGCGACGGAGTCCGCAGCGCGCTTTTCCGTTACGCGGGTGTGAATGCCGCGCGAGCCGTCGGCTGCGCGCGCGCCGCGTTCGAGCATGCGCGCCGGTATGCGGAAGAGCGGACCGCGTTTGGGAAACCGATCGGCCACTTCCAGGCGATCGCGTTTCTGCTCGCGGACATGGCGATGGAGATCGACGGCGCGCGGCTCTTGACCTGGCGGGCCTGCCGCGCGCTCGATCGCGGCGCTGCCGACGCGGAGCGATCGCTGGCGCAGGCCGCCGCGCAAGCCCGCGACATGCTCGCCTTCGTCACCTCGAACGCGGTGCAGATCCTCGGCGGCGCCGGGTACGTGCAGGACCATCCGGTCGAGAAATGGATGCGCGACGCGCGCGTGCTCGCGGCGTACGGGTTGACCGCCGACGCGGCGCGCGCTTTCGCCGCTTCCGGCGAATTCGAGATCGGCGAGGTGGTCTCGTGATCGACTTCGAGCTGGACGAGACGCTGCAGGGCGTGCGCGACATGCTGCACTGGTTCGCCGAGAGCGAAGTGCGGCCCGTCGCGCTCGCTGCCGATCGCGCGCACGCGTTTCCCGACGCGTTCCTGCGCAAAGTGAAGGAGATGGGCATCTCGATGGGCGCGCTCTCACGCGCGGAGGACGAGCAGAAGCAGCGCAAGGGTCCCAAGACGGTCAACCGCGTCGCGGCGATCGCGTCGGAAGAGCTGGCCTGGGGCGACGGCGCGTTCATGCTTTCGGTGCCTGGCCCGGGACTGGGCGGCCCGCCGGTCCAGTTCCTCGGCACTCCCGAGCAGAAGGAACGGTTCTTCACCGTCTTCACGAAGGACGCCGAGGCGCGCTACGGGGCCTACGGATTGACCGAGCCCGGCGCGGGCAGCGACGTCGCTTCGATCCGCACCACTTGCCGGCGCGAAGGCCCGGACTGGATCCTCGACGGCGCGAAGTGTTTCATCACCAACGGCGGCCGCGCGGAGTGGGTGGTGATCTTCGCCACCAGCGATCCCTCGCGCGGCCGCGAAGCCCACCGCGCGTTCGTGGTCGAGAAGGGAACGCCCGGATTCCGCGTCGGCAAGATCGAGAAGAAGATGGGCCTGCGCGCATCGGAAACGGCCGAATTGATCCTCGAAGGCTGCCGCGTGCCGGACGCCAACGCGCTGGGGACGAACGAAGGCTTTCTCGGCGCGATGAAGACCTTCGACACCACGCGGCCGATGGTGGCGGCGATGGCAGTCGGCATCGGACGCGCGGCGATCGAGCGATCGACGCAGTTCGCGCGCGACTCGGGGTTGCTCAAGGCGACCTCGATGCGGGCGCGGTTGATCGCGGATCAACTGGCGACGGCCGAGCGCAAGCTGGAGGTCGCGCGGCTGCTCATCTGGCGCGCGTCGTGGATGGCGGACGAGGGAAAACCGAACGCGCGCGAAGCCTCGATGTGCAAGGCGTACGCGGCACAGAGTGCGCTCGAAGCATGCACGGTGGCGATCACCGCGATGGGCGCCGCGGGCTGCGCGGGCGACTCGCTGGTCGAGAAGTGGTTCCGCGACATCAAGGTCTTCGACATCTTCGAAGGAACCGGTCAGATCCAGCGCATCGTGATCTCGAAGCGGCTGCTCGAAGGTCTGAAAGGATTTTGAGCGCCCGCGCGCCGATTGACGATTTGGATCCGCGTCTGTATCGTGACCGCACGCTCGTGGTGAGCGAAGCGTTTGCGGGAGGAGAAATCTAATGGCGAGAAAGAAAGGCGCGAAGAAAGGGTCGAAGAAGGGCGGGCGGAAGACGTCGAAGCGGAAGTCCTCGAAGAAGAGGTAGTCCGGACATTTCCGGGCGGCCGCGTGGAGAAGTCGCGGCCGCCCGCGGGTCCCGCAGCGTGAGGATGCCGCGCGGATGACCACGTATCTCACCGACGACGATCGCAAGCGGCTC
>VBLM01000758.1 GCA_005879095.1 Deltaproteobacteria bacterium | reverse complement strand
CGAAGCGAGCAGGGCGGTGAAGAGGCCAAGCGCGCCGCCCGCGACCGCGTAGGCGATCGCGATGCGGGTCAGAAGATTTTTCAGCGCGGGCTCCGCAGCGGCGATGGCGGCTTGCGCGACTCCGGTCTGGTCCCAGGCGACAAGGGCCGAGCCCGATTGGACGATCAGGCCGGTTTCGACGGCGAAGATCGTCAGTCCGCCGGCCGCGCCGATGCAGAACCAGCCGATCATTCGTCGCCGCGGCATGCGCGGTGGACGCCGATGGCGCGGCATCGGTTCAACCGCGAAACGCAACTGAAAATGAGACTCCGACGTTCAGCTTGATCGCGGGTCAGCGGCGGCGGTCGAGCTCGATGCCGAAGATCGATTCCAGCGACGAATCCGGAATCTCCTGCCTGCGCTGCCTCTGCGGCACGCTCTTCGCCACGAGGTCGTCGAGCTTCAGGCTGCGCAGCGTGAAGAACGTCTCGGGCGCCTTGTCGAAGCGGGCGCCGACGCCGTAGAGCACGGCTGCGACGTGCTTGCACATCACCGCCGCGTCGGGGCACGAGCAGAACAGGTCGATTTCCTTCGGTGCCGGGAAAAGCCCGGAGCCGCGGTCGGCGAAGGCGTCGAGCAGCGACTGCGGCACCTGTCCTTGCAGCAGCGCGACGGCGGAATCGATCTGTCCACGGCACTGCTTCGTAAGCCGTTTTGCGTGTGATTTCGATAACTTGACGATCTCGATCCGGACCTCGTACAGGGACGTGCCCGCGACCAGCGCGTCGACGCGGCCTTCGGCGATGCGCAGGTCGATGACCGATCCGTTCCGGACGTACGTGCGGCCGCGCGGCAGCCGGTTCGCGAAGTCGCTGTACGACTCGAGATTTCCGCACCACGCCTTGCCCCAGAACGATGAGGCGATTCGCTTTCCGTCGAGGACCACAGGCGCGAGCTTGCGCCCGCGCTTCTCCAGCTTGCGGGCCTGAGCCAGCGCCTTGGCGCGCCGCTCGGCGACCGGGACGTACTCGGGGAATGCGCCGAATCGCCAGGGCACGTCATTCCTCCAGCGCGGTCGCCAGATCGAGCGCGACGGTGCGCAACAGCTCGGCATCGGTCATTTCGGTCAGCCGCGCATCGGCAGACCCTTCGAGCAACTCGCCCGCGACAGCTTTCTTCTTCTGCAGCACCTGATCGATCTTCTCCTCCACCGTCCCGCGGCAGACGAACTTGTGGACCAGCACGTTGCGCTTCTGCCCGATGCGGAAGGCGCGGTCCGTCGCCTGATCCTCGACCGCCGGGTTCCACCAGCGGTCGAAATGGATCACGTGCGACGCGGCGGTCAGGTTGAGCCCGGTGCCTCCGGCCTTGGTCGACAACACGAAAAAGGGCGCGGTTCCCGACTGGAATTCGTCGACCAGCTTCTGCCGTTCGCGTACCGGCGTATCGCCGTGCAAGACCAGACCGGGCGCGCCGAAGACGCCGGCCAGAAACGACGCGATCGGCTCGGTCATCTCGCGGAATTGCGTGAAGACGAGCGCCTTTTCCTGCCGCGAGGCGATCTCTTCGGCGATGGCCGTCAGCCGTCCGAACTTTCCGCTCGCTTCCGGAGCGAACGACCCGTCCCGGAGCCAGTGCGACGGATGGTTGCAGATCTGCTTGAGCCGCATCAGCGAAGCGAGGACCGCGCCGCGCCGTTCGATTCCGGCGACGGTGGCTAGCGTCCGCTTGAGGTCGTCGATGGCCTGCTGGTACAGCGCCGCCTGCTGCCGGCTGAGCCCGCAGAAGGCGGTCACCTCGGTCTTTTCCGGCAGGTCGCGGATGATCGCGCGGTCGGTCTTCAGACGCCGCAGCAAGTACGGCCGGATCAATTCTCGCAGCGGCCCGTAGCCGCGGCCGTCGAGGCCCTTGACGAAACGGCCGAACGATTTCGCCGATCCGAGCAGGCCCGGGTTGAGGAAATCGAAGATCGACCACAGATCGAGCGGCCGGTTCTCCACCGGTGTTCCGGTCAGTGCAATGCGCACCCGCGCTTTCAAGGCTTTCACCGCGCGCGTCTGGCGAGAGCCGGGGTTCTTGATGGCTTGCGCTTCGTCGACGATGACCGCGTCCCACTCGGTCTGCAGCGGCCACTCGAGACGCGAAAGGCCCGCGTACGTGACGATCACCAGATCGTGCGCCGCCGGATCCACGACGACTCCGTGCGCCGAAGCGTGCGCGACGAAGACCCGAAGATCGGGCGCGAACCGCGCGATCTCCGCCGCCCAGTTGCCGAGCAGCGACGCCGGAGCAACGAGAAGACTGGGCGCCTTCCGCTTGCGCGCGAGGAGAAACGCGAGCACCTGGATGGTCTTGCCGAGGCCCATGTCGTCGGCGAGGCAGACGCCGAGTTGCAGGCCGGCAGCGAACGAGAGCCAGCGCGCGCCGGTCTCCTGATAACCGCGCAGCTCGCCGCGCAGACCTCGCGCCTCGAAGCCGCCTTCCGGCGAGCGAAGCTCGTCGAGCGCACGGCGCAGCCAGGGACCAGCCGATACCTTCGACCACTCGGCAACCGCAGGCGGAGGCGGACCGTCTTCGGGCGCCCCGGCGAGAAGGCGCATGGCTTCGCGCAACGACAGTTCGCCCTCGGTCGCAGCTTCCCAGTGCGCGAGGACGCTCTCGAGCTTCTGCCGGTCCAGCTCGACCCAGCGGCCGCGGACCAGCACCAGACCGCCCCGCAGCTTGCGCCACTCGTCCGGCGAGAGCGGCTCGCCGTCCATCGCCACGCGCACGTCGAAATCGACCAGCGCCTCGAGGCCGAGCTCGGTGGGCGGCTTGTCGCCGACCGTCACCTCGACCGAGACGCGCGAGCGCTTCTTCCACCAGTCGGG
>VBLM01000757.1 GCA_005879095.1 Deltaproteobacteria bacterium | reverse complement strand
TCATACGGCTGTGCGTTTCGTCACGCACAGGTGTCGGTCGATCTGACACACCTGTCCGGAAATGACCGGGGAAAAGTTACCGATTCAGCCCTTCACGCAGACGACCTGCCGCAACTCGGCGACGATCTCGACCAGGTCCTTCTGGTTCTCCATCACCTGCTCGATCGACTTGTAGGCCGAGGGGATCTCGTCGAGCACGCCCTGGTCCTTGCGGCATTCGACGCCCTTGGTCTGCGCCTGCAAGTCCTTCACGTTGAACCGGCGCTTGGCCTCGCCCCGGCTCATCCGGCGGCCGGCGCCGTGCGAGGCGCTCTCGAAAGACTGCGGATTTCCGAGCCCTCGGACGATGTAGCTGCGGGTGCCCATCGAGCCCGGGATGATCCCCAGATCGCCCTTGCCGGCGCGGATGGCGCCCTTGCGGGTGACGAGGACCTGCTCGCCGAAGTGCGTCTCCTCGGCGACGTAATTGTGGTGGCAGAGGACCGCCTCTCCGAATTCGGCGTCCGGACGTTCCCCGCGCAGCACGTCTTTGTACAGATCGAGCATCGCCTCCCGGTTCTTCATCGCGTACCGCTGGGCCCAGAACAGGTCGCGGCGGTAGTCGTCCATCTCGCGGGTGCCGGCGAGGAAGACAGCCAGGTCGCGATCGGGCAGGTCCTGGTTGTGGGCCAGCTTCTTCGCCCGCGCGATGTGGATCTCGGCCAGCGACTTGCCGATGTTGCGGCTGCCCGAGTGCAGCATCATCCAGACCCGGTCTTCGGTGTCCAGACAGAGCTCGATGAAGTGGTTCCCGCCGCCGAGCGTGCCGAGCTGCCTGCGGGCCTTGCCGAAGAGGTCCTTCACCGCCGGCGTCAGGTGATGGAACTCGTCCCAGAACGGCCTGTCCTGCGGCCGCTCGACCGGATCGCGGTGCTCATGGAACCCAACCGGAATCGTCCGCTCCAGCGCCGATCGCAAGCCGTGCAAATTATCCGGCAGGTCGCCTGCCTTCAGACTCGTCCGCACCGCCGCCATGCCGCAGCCAATATCGACACCCACAGCCGCGGGTGAGACAGCGTCCTTCATCGCGATCACGCTGCCGACGGTGGCGCCCTTGCCGTAATGCACGTCGGGCATGGCGGCTACATGGTGGAAGACCCAGGGCAGGGAAGAGATGTTCTTCAGCTGATCGAGCGCGACGCCCTCGATCTCGCTCGGCTGCGTCCACGCCAGGATGTCGACCTTGCGGCCCTGGATCCGCTGCATGGAAAGATCTTCTCACCGCGTTACGATGAATGCATGCCTTTCAGTGCGCTTTTGTTGGGGCCTTCGAAAAGCAGCTCACTTCAGGGCAGCGCTGATACGGCGCGCGTAGTCCTGCGACTCCTCGTCGGAGGCGTACTTCGTCCGCGGCCATAAGAAGCCGCGCAGGCCGTCGCCCTTCGTCCGCGGCACGACGTGGACATGTACGTGCGGCACGCTCTGCGAGACCTTGTTGTTCAGGCAGAGGAATGCCCCGCCCGAGCCGAAGGCGGCCTCGACCGCCAGCGCGATCCGGCGGGCCAGCGAGAAGAGGGGGCCGACCGACTCTTCCGGGAGCGCCGCCAGATCCGGCACGTGCTCCGCCGGCACCACCAGCACGTGGCCTTTGAACACCGGCCGGGCGTCGAGAAAGGCAGCGAACCCGCCTTCACGGACGACCACCGCCGCGTGTGCCGTGCCCTTGGCGATGTCGCAGAAGATGCAGGAAGGAGACATCCGCGCACCATGCCATACACTGGGTACAAGCGCTTGGGAACAGGTGGTTTTCGGGAGGCGTTTCTGTTTCTCGGCCCCCGTGGTGTCGAGATCCCGGAAGCAGTCAAACAAGGAGTCACCACAATGCGCAAGTTCCTCGTCCTCTCGTTCGTCGCGGCCATCGCCTGCGGCGGCAGTTTCAAGGACCGGTCCCGCGAAGCCTTGCCCAGCAAGGACACGGTCGCGATGGGCTCGCCCAGCTCGAGCTCGGGCGCGACCTCGATGGGCAACGACCAGATCACGCAGAACAGCACCGCCGGCCAGCACTCGGCGTTCTTCGACCTGACGGTCGGCGTGTCGGCGACCTTCAACGTCGGCGCGGCGGTGATGCTCGGCATCGTCGAAAGCGTGACCAACAGCGAGCCGACCAGCTGCACCCAGACCAGCTGCACCTGGGGCCCCGGGCACGGCCCGTTCGACTACAACGACTACAAGCTGGTGGTTTCCGAGGCCGGCGACGGATACGACTGGGCGCTCTCCGGTCGGGACATCCACGCCGCCGCCACCGCCGAGTTCACCGTCTTCCTCAGCGGCCACGCCGTCCCCGGCCCGCAGAAGCACCACGGCAGCGGCAACTTCACCGTCGACTTCGACGCTGCCGCGACGCTGCCCGGCCCGCACGACGCGACCGGCAAGATGGTCGTGACCGCGTACTCCAACGTCGGCCCGGCCCACCTCGACGTCACCTACACCGGCGCCAAGGACTCGCAGCATGCAGGCCAGTTCAACAACATCGTCTACAGCTACGCCAACAACAACACCGGCGGCGGCGATCTCCAGTTCGCGGTCCACAACACGACCAGCCAGGACAACTTCTCCGTCCACTCGCGCTGGAAGAACGACGGCCAGGGCCGCGCCGACGTGCAGGGCCAGGGCGGCGGCAACTCCGTGCAGCTCTCCGAGTGCTGGGGCGCGGCGCCGTTCCTCGTCTCGTACTTCAACTCCAGCATCACCTTGAACTTCCCGCCCTTCGGCGGACCGGTCTCGGGCATCGAATCGGCCTGCGCCTACGCGCCGGCGGACTTCTCGAGCAAGACGGCCCCGTGACGGTGAAGGCGCTCCGCGTGATTCCGGGCGGGCTGGCGGGCATGAATGCCGCCGGCCCGTCCGGGCTTCTCGAGGAGCTGTACGAGAAGCACGCGGCCGCGGTGTACGGGCGCTGCCGCTACCTGCTGCGCAACGACGCCGAGGCGAAAGACGCGCTGCAGGACGTGTTCGTGAAGGTGCTGCGGGCGTTGCCGGAGTTTCGCGAGGCGGCCTCGCCCTCGACGTGGGTGCTCCGGATCGCGACCCACCACTGCCTGAACGTGATGCGGTCTCGCAAGGCGCTCTGGCGGGAGCAGTTGTTGGCGGTGGCTCGCGAGCGGCGGCAGGAGACGGAGCCGCCCGATCGGCGCGAGCTGGTGAGGATGCTCTTGGCAGCGGCGCCGGAAGAGGCGCAGGAGGTGGCGGTGATGTACTTCGTGGACGAGCTGACGCAGGCCGAGATCGCGCAGGAGCTGTCGCGCAGCCTGCCCACCGTGCGCAAGCGGCTGCGCGAGTTTCTCGAGTGCGCCCGCGCGGCCCTGAAAGAGGCGCTGCCGGACGTGATGCTGCCGGAAGGAGACGACCTGTGAACCTGGACCTCGGCGGACCCGGCCCCGGCTGCTCGGCGATGCGCGTTCGGCGCCTCGCGGCCGGCGAGCTGTCGGGAGCGGAAATGGAGCGGACGGTGGCGCATGTAGCAGGATGTGCGCGGTGCGCGGCGACGCAGCGGGAGATGGCGCTGGAGCAGGAGCAGTTGCGGCGGGACGTACCGTTTCCGCAATTCGCGGCGGGCGTGGCGGAGAAGCTGGCGCACCGGCCGCGGCAGACGTTCGTGGCGCGCTGGGCACCGCTCGCGGCGGCTGCCGGGCTGGCGCTGATTGCGGGCGTGCAGGTGCTTCGGGTCCCGGACGACTCAGGCATCCGCAGCAAGGGCGCGGCGAGCGCGCAGATTTTCGTGCAGGACGGGCGCGGCATACACGAGCTCGGCCTGGCGCCGGTCTCGGAAGGCGCGCGGCTGCTCGTCTCGTTGCACCCGGCGGGTCGGAAGAACGTGTCGGTCGTGCTGGTCGAGCCCGGCGAGACCAGCGTGATCTATGCCGGCGCGGCGGTAAATGGACCTCTGCCGCAGGCCTTCGAGTGGACGGGGTCCAAAGCGGCGACGCTCAGGATCGTCTTCGCCGATCGGCCGATCGACCCGGCGAAGCCGCCGCGCGATGCCGACGTAATCGAGCTGCCGCTGCACAGATGAATCCGTCACGCGCCCTCTGCGTCGCGGCGCTCCTGGCCGCGCTGCCGGCCGCCGCCGCGGAGCGTCGCTTCGCGCTGGTCGTCGGCGACACGCGCGGCGGCGCCGGGACCCGGCCGCTCAAGTATGCCGAGCGGGACGCTCGACGCATTTTCGGAATCCTCACCCGCATCGGCGGCGTCCGTGAAGAGGACGCGCGGCTCTTGACCAGCGCCTCGGCCGACGACGTTCGCGCGGCGCTCGGCGAGCTGACGGAACGGCTCGCTCAGGCCAAGGGGCAGGAGACGGTGCTCTTCGTCTACTACTCGGGCCACGCCAAGGACGGCGACCTGCGCCTGGGCGACTCGCGCATGCCCTTGAGCGAGTTGCGCGACGCGCTCAAAGACGCGCCGGCGGACGTGCGCATCGGCCTGCTCGATTCCTGCCAGTCGGGCGTGATCATGCGCAGCAAGGGCGTCCGGCCGGCGCCAGCGTTCGACGTGCAGCAAGTGCAGGCGGCTTCGACGCGGCCGCGCGGGCTGGTCTTGATCGCCTCGTCGAGCGCCGACGAGGAGTCGCAGGAATCGGACGAGATCGGTGCTTCCTTCTTCACGCACTATCTCGCCTCCGGCCTGCTCGGCGACGCCGACGCGAGCGGCGACGGCAAGGTCACTCTCGCCGAAGCCTACGCGTACGCCTACGCGCGCACCGTCGGCGAGACGGCCGACACGCGCGCGGGCGCGCAACATCCCGTCTATCTGTACGATCTCGGCGGCGCGGGCGACGTCGTCCTCACCGAGCTCGCCCCGGCGCGCGGCGGGCTCGTCTTTCCCGCCGCCGACGAAGGCGTCTACGTCGTCCTCGACGGCTCGCGCAAGGCCGTCGCCGAAGTCGCCAAGGCGCGCGGAGACCAGCGCCGGCTCGCGCTGGCGCCCGGCAGTTATCTGGTGAAGAAGCGCGACGGCGACTCGCTCCTGCTCGGCGACTTCAGCGTCTCCGAGGAACCGGTCGAGGTGGCCGACGCGCGGCTGACACGGCGGCCGCTCTCCGACGATCCGCAGAAGGGCGCCTCCGGCCCGCGCTGGAGCCTGCTCGGCGCCGGAGGCGGCCAGTTCTTCTTCGATGCCGCAGCGCGTAACGGCCTCTTTCCGCCGGCGGCGCTGGCCGGCGTCGAGCTGGCCTCGCGCGACGACCTGGGACACGACCTGACCTGGGGCATGGACTTCTCGCTCGGCGGCGGGTCGTCGAACCTCCAGCTCCCCGGAGTCGCGCCGATCCCCGAGCGCTTCGGCGAGCTGGGCGGCGGCGTCTCGCTCTGGCGCGACTTCGGCCTGAGCGACAGCGTGACCGTCTCGCTGGGCGCCCGCATCGCCTTCATCTATCTGGCGCGCAATTTCCCCGGCCACCCGGAGCTGCCGTCGCAGAACTTCTTCACGCTGACGCCGGGCCTCACGACCGCCCTCTCGTGGCACTTCACCAACCGGCTGTCCGCCGTCGTGCGCGGCCGGGTCAACTACCTCTTCTACAATGTCGATCAATCGCAGAACCTCGGCTACGCCGAGCTCGCGCTGGGAGTGGACTATGCGTTCGGCCTGTAGCGCATTGTTGCTGCTCTGCGCAGTCGCTTGCGGCAACCTCTCCAACGAGGACGTCGCGTTCATCGAAGCCATCCCGCAGAAGGACGAGTTGCACGTGGTGGTGCCGCAGGGCGACACGGCCCAACCGGCCTGCGCGATCGCCTCCGCCGACATCGCGATCAGCGCCAGGACGACCGGCAACGCGATCAACTCCGGTGTCGACGGCATCCTCGGCCTGGTCGACGCGATCCGGGCGGTCCCCCCGACCACGCGCGACACCGACTCGCGGACCTGGGGTCCGTTCCACGACGACAAGCATCCGGGCGTCGACGTGCAGGTGACCATGATGCGCGAGCTCGACGCGAAGCTCGTGCCCTGGCGCTGGATCTACGTCATCGCGGCGCGGCGCAAGCCAGCGGATTTCCTCCCGATTGTTGAAGGGGAGTTCTTCGGCGCGCAGGCCAGGGATGGGAGCGGGCGCGTCACCTTGCACTTCGAGAACTCGCGGACGCTGCAGATCAACCAGCCCACCGATCCGAATTTTCCGGCGCGCATCTACTACGACCTGACCGGCAATCCGCGGACGGTCTCGCTCGACCTGACGTCGGGCCAGGGCTTCGGCCTGGTCGGATTCGACTACGGCTACGCCGGCTATGCCGACGGCCACGGCCGCTTCGACTACGCGATCCCGCAGTCGAACGGCTGCCTCCTCGAGGTCTCCGCCTGGTTCACGCCACAGGGGGCCGGCAAGCTCACTTACCGCGCGCTGTGCCCGCTGAACCTCATCTATGGCGACATCACCCAGTGCTTCGACGTCAGCGCTTGCATCACGTACGTGAACGACCCGTTCGCTTTCACCGCGCAATGCAACGGCTTGAAGCCGTGCCTGCTCGGCAACCCGGCATCGTGCCCGGCGCTGCCCTAATGAACGTTCGCTGACGCGCCTTCGTCCGGGGGCGGCGCGGGCTGCGGGCCGTGGAGCAGCGTGCGCAGCTGATCGAGATC
>VBLM01000161.1 GCA_005879095.1 Deltaproteobacteria bacterium | reverse complement strand
GCCGGCCTCGACCTTGTCGCGCTCGGCCTGCTGCTTGCGCATCTCCAGATCGTAGAGCCGGCTCTTCAGCACCTTCCAGGCCATGTCGCGGTTCTTGTGCTGGCTGCGCTCGTTCTGCATCGAGACCACGATGCCGGTCGGGATGTGCGTCATCCTGATCGCCGAATCCGTCTTGTTGACTTTCTGTCCGCCCGCGCCGGACGACCGGAAGGTGTCGATGCGGACGTCCGCCGGGTTGATGTCGATCGCGATCTCCTCGTCCACCTCGGGATAGACGAACACCGAAGCGAACGAAGTGTGCCGCCGCGCGTTCGCGTCGAACGGCGAAATCCGCACCAGCCGGTGCACGCCGACCTCGGCCTTGAGCCACCCATAGGCGTGGTCGCCGCGGACGATGAACGACACGTTCTTGATGCCCGCCTCCTCGCCCGGCTGGAAATCGCCCTGCTCGACCTGCCATCCCTTCCGCTCGCAGTACCGGGTGTACATCCGGTACAGCATCTGCGCCCAGTCCTGCGACTCGGTCCCGCCCGCCCCGGCGTTGATCTCGACGATCGCGTTCAGATGATCCTGCGCGCCCGAAAGCATTTTCGACAGCTCGAGCCGCTCCGCGCCCTGAATCGCCTCGGCAACTGCTTGCCGGGCTTCGGCACGGGCCGTGTCATCGTTGGCTTCGTCCGCCAGCTGCCAGAGCGCCACGGCGTCCTCGAGCCGCGCCCGCTCGCGCTCGTAGGTCGCGATCGACAGCTCCAGCCCGCTCTTCTCTTTCGACAGCGCCTGCGCGCGCTTCTGGTCGTCCCAGAAGCCGGGTTGCACGCTCTCCCGCTCGATCAGCTCGACGCGCGCTCGCTTGCGATCGATGTCAAAGCGCCCCCCGGAGCGACTCGAATCGCCCGGTGAGCTGGTCAATTTCCGGCGGAAGGGCGGCCATGGGCGAACGTGTGTAGCGCGGAAAATACCTGAGTTCAAATGCTTTTGGGGCGGCGGCGGCGGCCCACCTGCTTGCCTTCTCGCTCAGACAGACTCTCGCCGACCATCCCGTCCCGGCCGAGCATCCGACGCTCCGCCGCCGCCATCCGCGCCGCGGCGTCGTGATCGTACCCGCGGCAATGGAGGATGCCGTGCGCGAGCAGCCGCCGGAGCTCGAGCGCCAGCGTCCACCCGCCCTCGCGGGCCTGCCGGCGCGCGGTATCGAGCGAGATGACGATCTCGCCCGGCGACCACGACAGCACGTCGGTCGGCGAGCCCCTTCCGCGCCAGTCGAGGTTGAGTCGGCTGATCTCCTTGTCGCCGACCAGCGACATCGAAATCCACTCGTCCGGCAGCGCAAACTCGCGCGCCGCCGCACGGATCACGCGCGCCGCATGCGCAGCGTTCCGGGCCGCGACCCTCAGTTCGATCTGTGGCGGACCAGCTTTGCGCGCGGGTCGGCGACGCCGGCTGTTAGTCGTGACCATTCGCCCTTGCCGTTCTTGAGGGTCAGGATCGCCGCCATGCCGTGGGAGACGCCGCCCGAATTGAGTCCCCACGGATCGGCGAAGGCCGGCCCCGGATTGAGGTACAGCGCTGACGCCGGCTGCCCGGGCTTCACCGGCTTCTTGCCCTCGAGGTCGGTGGCGCGGCCGCCCGACTCGAGGATGTGGCCGAAGACGCCGAAGTTGATCTTCGCCTCGGCGATGGCGATCGCCAGATCGGGATCGCCGACGTTGTGCCCGTCTTCGGTGACGTCGAGCGCGGCCTTGCCCGACTGGCGCGGCGGACCGTGCGTCACCAGCACGACCGGCGACGGCGCACCGCGCGCGATCCGCGACAATTCCTGAGCATCTTCAGGCTTATAGCGGCAGCCGGCGCTCTCGTGGATGTAGCGCTGGTCGTAGTATCCGGGGAGCGAGACGAGCGTGAAGCCATCGCCCTCGACGCGGCGGACGAGGTTCAGGTTGATCACGTTCGGGTGCTTCCGGTACGCGGCGAGCAGCGCCCGATTGAACGAGCTGCGCGACTCGGAGTTGCCGATGATGGCGTAGACCGGCAGGCCCTGCTCGCCCAGCCAGGTGAAGAGGTCGGTGAGCGTCGAATCCTGATCGTCCACGCCGTACGCGCTGTCGCCATCGACTACCAGAGCCGAGGTGCCCGCCTTCCGGAACACGGCGATGAACGTGCGCAGATTCGCCTGTGTATCCGCGGAGAAATCCTTGATCGCCGCGAGCACTCCCAGCCGCGCTTCCTTGGGCGGCTGAACCGCGTGGACCTGCGCGCGGGCGCCGGCCAGCTCGAACTTGAAGCCATCCGCGGTCCAGCTGTCGGCGGTGGCGAAAACCTGGTCCGACTTTCCGATGCAGGTAGTTTCGTTGTCGACCTGGTACTGCTCGTACGCGGGTGCAGCCAGGAGCGCGAGCAAGATGGCAATCATGGATGCTTCTCCGATGTAGGCGGAGGTAGCAGTAAGTGGCGTAATGCGTCAACCGGTCAGCAGGCGGGCGAGCGCCCCCTTCCGTTTCCCAAGTGTCATCGTTAAATCAGTGTCCATGCGCCGGTGGCCCTATCTGCTCGTCGTCGACGACGACGCCGACTTCCGCACCGGCCTGCGCATCGCGCTGGAGATGAAGGGCTACCAGGTCGAGGAGGCGGAAAACGGCGAGGTTGCGCTGGCCAGACTCGCCGAGAGGCCGCCGCTGCTGGTCCTGCTCGACCTGCAGATGCCGGTGATGAACGGCCGCGAGATGCTGCAGCGGATGCGCGCCACGACCGAGCTCAAGGACGTGCCGGTGGTGATCATCTCCGGCTTCGGTTTCGAGTGGGAAGCGGAGCTGATGGGCGCGCAGGGGTACATCGGCAAGCCGTTCGAGCCGGAAGAGCTGCAGAAGACCATCGCCAACCTGCTCAAGCCGAAGCTGGTCAGCGTCAAGGCGCCCCCGGCGGAAAAGACGCGGTGAACGCTGTTCACCGGCGCTCTCGGAAGAAGTGAACACTGTTAACCGGGCCGTTCTCTCAGCGCTTTTTCCTCCTCGAAGAG
>VBLM01000756.1 GCA_005879095.1 Deltaproteobacteria bacterium | reverse complement strand
CCAGGAAGGTGGCGAAGAAATCGAGCAGCATGGTCGAAAGGATGATCGGCGAGCGCTTGAGAAACTTGAGGCCCTCGAGCGCGGCCGCGGCGCTCATCTGCGAGAGGCCGCGCGTCGGCGCCTTGTGCTCCATCGCCAAAAGCGCAACGATGACGGCCAGATACGAGATCACGTCGAGCAGGTAGATGGGCTCGACGCCCTTCCACGCGAGGAACGCGCCGCCCAGCGCAGGACCCGCGACCGCGGCGATCTGGTACGCGGTCATGTACAGGCTGAACGCGTTGGGCAACGCGTCCACCGGCACCAGCTGCGTCACCAGCGCCTGCCGCGCCGGCGGATCGAACGCGGAGGCCACGCCGCCCAGCGCCGCGAGAGCGTAGATGATGCCGGGCGTCACCACGCCCATGTGCGTGGCCGCGAGCAGGCCGAGCGAAGCCAGCATCATCCCGGTCTGGCTGGCGATCATCAGCTTGCGCCGATCGAGCGCATCCGCCGCCACGCCGCCGCCGAGGGCAAGCAGCAGGATCGGCGTCACCCGGAAGAGCCCGAGCATGCCGAGCGAGAGCGGCGATCCGGTCAAGAGATACAGCTGCCAGACGACCGCCACTTGCTGCATGCTCGAGCCGGTCAGCGAGACTGCCTGGCCGGCGATGAGCAGGCGGAAGTCGCGCGAGCGGAGGGAGGAGAAGCGCACGCCGGCCTTCTACCATTCGAGCGGAATGAGCAGTTTTGCAAAGGTGACGAAGCTCCAGACGAAGGTGAAAAACGCGCTCGACGAAGCGCGCATCCTCATGCTCGGCGCGCAGGTCCTGCTCGGATTCCAGTACCGGGGTTTCTTCGAAAAGGGTTACGACGAGCTGCCGCCCGGCGACCGCTTTTGTGAGCTCGCCGGGCTGGCGGCGCTGCTGGTGAGCGTGGGAGCGCTCTTTTTGCCGGCCTCACGGCACCGGCTCGTCGAGCAGGGAAACGACAGCGAGAAGTTCCACAAGTTCACCATGCTGGTGATGCGATTCGCGCTGGCGCCGTTCGGCATCGCGCTCACCCTCGATCTCGGCGTGGCCGGCGAACGCGTGCTCGGCCCCTGGGGCGGCGCGGCCTGCGCAGCGATCGTCGGCGGGGCGGCGCTCGCGCTCTGGTACGGCCACTTCGCGCGCGGCGACCGCAAGGAGCACGCCGTTCCGGAGGAGAAGATGGAAAAGACACCGCTCGAGCACCGCATCGTCCAGGTGCTGACCGAGGCCCGGGTGGTCCTTCCCGGCGCGCAGGCGCTGCTCGGTTTCCAGCTGGCGATGGTGCTGATGGAGCCCTTCGGGCAGCTCCCGAAGGAAGCGAAGATCGTCCACCTGGTCGGGCTGGCGTGCATCGCGCTGGGGACCGTGATGCTGATGGCGCCGGCCGCGTACCACCGCATCGTCGAGCGGGGCGAGGACACCGAGCGGTTCCAC
Organism: Deltaproteobacteria bacterium; assembly: GCA_005879095.1. Taxonomy (GTDB): domain Bacteria; phylum Myxococcota; class Myxococcia; order Myxococcales; family 40CM-4-68-19; genus 40CM-4-68-19. The sequence goes on along the minus strand of VBLM01000756.1, from coordinate 989 downwards.
GATTTCGCCAGCAAGATGGTGCTGCTCGCCATGGCCCTGCTCGCGCCGGGATTCGCCGCCGATCTCTATGTGGTGCTGGTGCGGGCCGGACTGCCCGGCTTCGCCTGGCCGGCCGCCATCGCCCTGCTGCTCCTGTACTACGGCGTCTGGTTCGGGGCGATGCTGCTGCTCTGCAAACCCCCGCGGCTACGCCGGCTCCTGCTGCGATAGGCAGTGGAGCGTGCCCAGGCCCCAGACGAGATCGCGGGCGTGGATGCCGATCGCGGGGCGCTTCAAGAGCTCACCGAGCAGGGCGAGAGCGGCGGCGTCGTTGGGATCGTCGAACACCGGGACCAGCACCGCGGCGTTGCAGATGTAGAAGTTCGCGTAGGACGCCGGCAGGCGCTGGCCGTCGAAGATCACCGGCTGCGGCATCGGGAGCAGGACGACCTCCGGACGCGAGCCGTCCTCGAGGCGCGCCGACTCCAGCCGCTCGCGGTTTTCTTCGAGCACGCGATAGTTCGGGTCCGAAGTATTTCGCTCGGAGCAAAGTACGATCGTCCGCGGCCCGATGAAGCGCGCGAGGTCGTCGATGTGGCCGTGCGTGTCGTCGCCGGCGATGCCCTTGCCGAGCCAGATCGTGTTGCGCGCGCCGAGTATTTCCGCGAACAACTTTTCGTACTCGGCGCGGCCATAGCCGGGATTGCGCACCTGTACGCCCGGATCGAGCAGGCACTCCTCGGTGGCGAGAATCGTTCCCTGGCCGTTGACGTCGATCGCGCCGCCCTCGAGGACCGCGCCGCCGGCGTCGAGCAACTGGTAGCCCTTCGCCTTCGCCGCCCGCTCGGGAATGCGCGCGTCGTTTTTGAAATCCGGGTATTTCGCCCATGCGTTGAAACGAAAATTCGCGATGACGCCGGCGTTCAGGAAAATCGGGCCCGAGTCTCGCGTCCACACCCGATCAGTCGGAATCCGCAGGAACTCGACGTTGCTCACGTCGACTTCGGCTT
>VBLM01000160.1 GCA_005879095.1 Deltaproteobacteria bacterium | reverse complement strand
TCGAGAAACGCCGCCGCCCGCCGGATTTCCGGATTGTCCGCGGCGGCGCCGAGACAGAGCGCCGCCGCCAGCCAAAGACCCGCTTTACTGGCCGTACGTTCCAACGTACGTCTTGCCGGCGGCGTTGTTCGCCACTCCAGTCGTCCCGTTCACCGAGGGCATCGACGGCGTAAAGCCGCCCACGATGCCACCCACGTTGAAGGTGTCGGTCGAGAGCCGGACGCGCCCGACCGTGCCGGAGCCGCCGGGGCCGGCGGTCGTCGTGGCGCCAGCCGCTCCACCCGGGCCTCCCGCAGCCGCCACGACCGCGCCCGACGGCACGGTGATGACCGGCGCCTGCAACCAGATCGCGCCGCCGGAGCCGCCGCCGCCCGCGCCGCCGCTGTCGTCGTTGCAGTCGTCGAGAGAGAGAAAGCCGTTGCCGCCTCTTCCGCCGTTGGCGAGGATCTTGCCGCTGGTGCCGAGCACGATCCGGGTTGGGGTGGTGATCCGCAGCGCGCCGCCGCCGCCACCGCCGCCGCCGCCGCCGCCGGAATACCCCGGCTCGAAGATGTTGCCGTCGTTGTCGCCGCCGTTGCCGCCGCCGCCACCGCCCGACCCCGGCCGCAACGTGAACGTCATCGACAGGTCGTTCGCGGCGTCGCAGCCGATGCTGCCGCCGCCGCCGCTGCCGGCGATCGGCGTGCAGGCCGAGCCGCCGATGGCGCCGTCGCCGCCGGTGTAGATGCGCAGGTACTGGGTCTTGCAGGCCTGGCCACCGCCGAGGCCCGTCTGGCCGCAGGGTGTGGTCGCGCCGCCCTGCAAACCGCCGCCCGCGCCGCCGGCCTGTACGCAACCGTCGGCCCCGGCGAACCCGCCTGCGCCGCCGGCGTACCCGCCGCCTCCGCCGCCGCCGCCGGAGTTGTAGTCCTCGGACAGAGCGCTGCCGCCTCCTCCGCCGCCACCGAGGTACGAGCCGCCGCTGCCGCGGAACGGGCCACCGCCGATCAAGCCATACGCCATGCCGCTGAACGGGCTGGTGCAGTTGACGGCGACCCCGTCCGACACCCTGCGGCAGTTGCCGCCGGCGGGAATCACCGCGTCGTCCGCCTTCGTGGGCACGGCGCCGTCGACGACATTGCCCGGACCGCCGCCGCGGCCGGCGCTGTTGAAGAACGCGTTGCTGCCGGCGCCGCCGGAGACGCTGAGGACGCCGCTGATGGTCACGTCGGTGGTGGCGCGCAGGTCGAGGATGCCGTTGCCGTCGCCGGCCACGGTCACGCCGCTGTCGATCACGAACGAGGTGTAGTTGTAGACGCCGGCCGGCAGGACGCAGACGCCGTTGAACAGGTTGCCCGGCGACGGGCACACGCTCGACGTGGCGTGGAACGCGCCGTTGGCCCCGGTGCTCGCGTTCGGCACCGTGATGTGGAACACGTTGCTGTCGGCCTCGCCGGTGACATTGGTGGCGGCAGCGTGGATCGTGCGGCACGGGCTGTTGGTCCCGTCGTTGGCGACGCCACCAGCGGTGTTCGACGGAAACAGGAAGTTGAACGTGGCGACACCGGACTGGGTGTAGACAATGTTGTTGAACAGGGTACCGGGGTTGCCCGCGGTCACCGGCGTCGGGCTGGTGCAGTTTCTGAGCGTGAGCGTGACCGGCGTCGGGGCGACGTTCGAGACGAGGTTGCCGAACGCATCGTCGATCTCGACCTGCACCTGCAACATCACGCCCGTCGAGCTCGCGTCGGCCGGATGCTTCTTGAACGAAACCTTGCTCGGCGATCCCGGGTTCACCGTGATCGTCGTCTGCTTCGTGAAGGGCGAGCCTCCGGTCACCGGGATGGTCGCGGTGATGGTGTGAATGCCCGTGACCTTCGACTTCACCGCGGTGGCGACGATGCCGGCGGAATTGGTGGCGCAGCCCGAGCTGCAGGTGAAGGCGTCGTTGAGGTCGCTCGAAGAGAACGAGACGAGGACCCCGGGCGCGACGTTGCCGCCGGCGCTGCCGATCCCGTCCCTGACGACGAGCGAGAGGCCGCTGGTCTGGGAGAAGTTCGCGATGATCGCCGAAGGACTGGCCGACAGCGCGCTGGTGTTGGTGGGGCTCGGGTGGGCCGAGTCGGCGTTGAACGTCACGTTGGCGGCCGCGAACGTGACGCCGCCGCTCGTCGTGGTCGTGTCGGCCGCGGTGCAGCGCAGCGTGCCGGCGGCGTTGGTCGTGACCGTGCCGGTCACCTGCCCGCCGGCGTCCGTAACCTGGTTGCTGCCGGTGTAGGCGACTGTCGCACTCGGGCTGCACGCGACCGTGACCGTGTGGCCGACGACCGGGTTGCTCGAGCCGGTCTTCTCGGTGGCGGTGAACGCCGCGGTGGTCCCGACCGTCGCCGGCGAAGCGATCGTCAGGCCGGAGAAGGCCGGGTCGGCGGTCTTGCCCGCGACCGCGACGTTGACGGTCTTGCTGAAACCGGTCCCGGCGGCGGTGATGACGTACGTGGCCGCCGTCGCGTTCGATGCATAGGTGACCTTGGCGACGCCGTTCGCGTCGGTGGTCACCGGCGTCGCCGGATTGAACGTGAACTTGCTCGCGGGAGCGTTGGTGCTGAACGTGAGGCTCAGTCCGGGCACCGGGTTGTTGTTCGCGTCGAGCACTGTCACGCTCAGCGACGAGCCACTGGCG
>VBLM01000755.1 GCA_005879095.1 Deltaproteobacteria bacterium | reverse complement strand
TTCCAGGCGAATTCGCAGGTCAAGGAATACAAGGTGCGGTTGCACGCCTTCGGCACGCCGAGCGAGCCGCACCTCGCCTTGAGCAGCGACCCGGCGCTGGCGGAAGCGGACCTGGGGTTCCTGCTCACGTTTGGTTTCGTCTCGCAGAACCTGCAGCAGTCTTCGTTCAGCGCCGCCGACTCGGGTCTGGCGATCGGCGTCGAGGCCTTGAACAAGGTGACCGGCTTCTCCGAGGAAGTGCGCCGGTTCATCCCCAAGAACGCGATCCTGCGCGATCCCAACATCGACTTCGCCTCCGACTTCTCCGTCGCCACCAACCGGCTGGAGCCGATGGCGCGCTTCTCGTCGCACGTGGTGAACGACAAGATGGATCTGAAGATCCTCGAAGGGCTGACCACGCGGCGATACCGCGGCGTGATCAGCTACCAGCTCTCCGACGCGCTCTCCACCCGGCTGCAGCTCGACAACGAGCACATCACCACCGGCACCGGCACCGACTTCGGTCTCGACCTCCACCTCAAGTGGGAGGGCGAGTAGGTGATCGCGGCGCTGCTCTGCGCGGCGGTGCTCTCTTCCGGTTCGGGTGAAGCGCCGCTGTGGAGCGCGCAGCCGGCGCAGGTGGGAGAGATCGTCTTCGAGGGAGCGCCCGCGGAATCGGTTCGATCGCTGGTGGCCGTCCAGGTGGGCGCGGTGCTCGACGCGCGCGACGTGCGCGACTCGGTCCGGGCGCTGCACGGGAGCGCGCGGTTCTCGCGCGTCGCGGCGTACGCGGAGACGATGCCGGACGGGCGCGTACGGCTCGTCTTCGTCCTCTCCAGCGTGCAGAAGCTGGTGGCGGTGAGCTTTCCGGGGCACCAGGCGCTGGCCGAGAGCATCCTGCACCAGACGGCGAACCTTCAAGTCAACGCCGAGTTTCAGCCGGAGCAGGTAGCGCCCGCGGTGGAGGCGCTGCGCACCGCGTATTATCGAATCGGCTATCGAAGCGCCGAGATCAGTCCCGCGCGTCGCACGACGCCGGGCGGTGTGGCGCTCGATCTGCGGATCAAGGAAGGTCCGGCGACGCGCATCGGCGAGATCAGCTTCGAGGGCGATGCCGGTCTGGAGAACGAGGAGCTGGCGGCCGCGTTCAAGCTGGCGCGGGGCGATGTGCTCAACATGTCGTCCCTCGACGACGGCGTGCGCGGCGTGCGCGAGCGAGTGGTGGTGCCGGTCGAGGCCGGGCCGCTGGTGCGTTTCCACATCCGCGGTAACCGCGCCTTCAGCGACGCGGTGCTGGCGGGAAGGCTCGGCGCCGATTCCGACGAGCCGCTCGACACCCAGGCCGCGCAGGAGATGGCGGGCCGGTTGCGCCGCTTCTACGTCAGCGCCGGATTCTTGCGCGTGAAAGTGGCGGAGCGCGAGATGGTCGCGCGCGACGGCGCCGAGGAAGTGGTCTTCAGCGTCGACGAAGGGCCACAAGTCCGCGTCGAGAAGCTGGTCCTGACCGGTGTGAAAGGAATTCCCGAGGCTTCCTTGCGTGAGCGGTTGCTGTTGATCCTGCACGACAATATTCCGCGCGATCCGGCGGCGGGCGCCGACCCGGGTCTGGTCGAGCGGATGGGCGTGATGGGCTCGGTGCCCGATCCGCACGCGGTGCGCACCAAAATCGATCCGGATACCGTCTTCGATCCGGTGTTGTACGCGCGGGCGCTGAAGCAGTTCGAGGATCTCTACAAGAGCCAGGGCTATCTCTCGGCGCGCGCGGGGCCGCCGCGGCTCGACGCCATCGGCGGCGATCAGAATCGGCTGTCGGTGACCATTCCGGTGCACGAGGGCGAGCAGACGCTGGTCACGCGCATCGTCGTGGAGGGCGGCGCGGACGTGCCGGCGCGCGACCTCGACGCGGCCATCGTCCTCCGGGCGGGGCAGCCGTTCAGTTACCTGACAGCGGAAGAGGGGCGCGCGGCGCTGACCTCGATCTTCACGCGCAAGGGACATCTCTACGCGCGAGTCGAGGACGAGGAGACGTTCGAGGACGTCCCGGAGGGCGCGTCGATCTCGCGCGTCGAAGTGCGCTACCGCATCCAGCCCGGCCCGGTGGTGAAGGTCGGGTACGTGGAAGTGGTCGGACAGCGGCGCACGGTGGAAGGGTTGGTGCTCGATCTGGTCGGGCTGCGGCCGGGAGACGTCTTGACGCCCGACGTGCTCGATCGCGGACAGCAGGCGCTGCTGCGCACCGGATTGTTTTTCAGCGCCACGCTGACGCCGCGTAATCCGGAGGTCGCCGAGAGCGAAAAGACCGTGCAGGTGCAGCTGCGCGAGCGGCCGACGCGCGACTTCCAGGCTTCGCTGGGCTTCTCGCTCGCCGATGGGCCGCGCACGACCGCGCAGTGGACGCAGGGCAATCTGCTCGGGCGGAACCTGACCTTCACCGCCGTCGGGCGCGCCGATTTTCCCTACGGGCGCTTTCCCACGACGCGGACGTGTTTCGACGCGCTCTGCCAGGAGCACGAGGATCACATCCAGTATCCGAACGATCCGATCGAGCGCATTCTCGACCTCGGTCTCTCCGCGCCGCGGCTGTGGCCGCTGACCGATTCGCTGCGCGCGGGCCTCGACCTGATCCACCAGCGCGCGCTGCAGCCGACCTACCAGCTGACCAAGTATTCGTCGCAGGTTTCTCTCGAGCTGACGCAGCGGCGGCCGTTCTTCGCCGGGATCGCGTACGAGGCCGGTTATCAGCGGCTCGACATCCTCGGGCAGCGGTCGGTGGAAGACGTGCTCTCCGGGATCGATCAGAAGATCTTCCGCCAGCCGCAGGGGTTCATGACCTTCGGCTCGCTGCGGCCGAACATGTTCCTCGACCTGCGCGACGATCCGGCGCGGCCGCGGTCGGGACTGCTGCTGCAGCTGGGCGGCGATTTCCTGCATTCGTTCAGCGGCAGCGAGACGCAGCAGGGCGCGATCCACGTCAATCTGCTCAAGGTGCAGGGCCTGGTCGCCGGGTACGTGCCGCTGCCGTTTCTCGCCAGCGTCGTGTTTTCCGCGCGCGGCGGACGCATCGTGCAGCTCGACGATCGATCGCAGGACCCGCTCGACCGCCGTTTCTACCTCGGCGGTGCCACGACGCTGCGCGGCTTTCACGAGGAGCAGGTGCAGCCGCAGGACCTGATCAACGACGTGCACACGCAGGTGCGCGCCTGCAGCGCGACGCTGAGCGACGTGGGCTGCGTGCCGACCGCGCAGCTGGTGGCGGCGGGCGCGACCAGCGACGGCGGCGACCAGTTCGTGGCCTTCAGCGCCGAGCTGCGCGTGCCGTTCACGCAGAGCTTCGAGGTGGCGCTCTTCTACGACGCCGGAAACCTGTGGCGGACGCCGACCGATCTGCTCGGGCGGGACCCGAAGACGGGCAACCGGAACCTGGTTCTGCGCGACGCGGTCGGGGCGGGGTTGCGGTGGTTGACGCCGATCGGACGGATGGCGATCGACATCGGCGTGAACCTGCAGCCGGACGTGCTTCTCGGCGAACCGCAGTGGGGGCCGTACTTCTCGATCGACCCGCTCTAGCCGAGTTCCCGGTCAGAAGTGGCCGATGCCCTTGCCGTAGAGAAAGGCCTCGAACGCCATCAGCGTAAGGCACATGCCGGTGATGATCCAGAAACGACGGCCCTGCACGAGAGAAGGCACGCCGATAATCAGCGGGACGTTGGTGGCCTGGTAACGGATCATCGCGGCCAACGTGCCGGTTGCCAGAGGGAGGAGGACCAGGAATGCCGCGCTCGTCCACTGCCAGGCCGGTGTGCGGCGGATGAGACGAATCGCGACGTACAAGGCTGCGATGGCGACGAGGTAGTAGTCGGGATCGGTATCGAACGCGAGGAACGCGTGAAACGGGCCGAGCAGCGACAGCGTGCGCCCGTGGTACGACTGTAAATACATGAATGCGAGCGCGTCGCCCTGTGCGACGTGGCACCACCACATGTACGCGGCGATTCCGCCGAGCGCGACGAGGCCGGCGAGAAGAGCGCGCGCGCGGCGCTCCGCAAACGCCTCGGCGAAGAGCGCTACGGCGGCTGCCACGCCGGGCGAGCGGGTCGCGGAGGCAACCGCCCCCGCGAGCCCGGCGGCGAAAAACCGGCGAGATCGAAGCAGCAAGAGCGAGGCGGCAAGCGCGGCAGCGAAAAGGGCCTCCGAATACGGGTAGACGAAAAAATGAGATCTCGGAGAGCAGAGGAACAACGTCGCGGCCTCGAAGCCCGCGAGACGAAGAATACAAACCGCCGCGATCAGGCAGCAGAGATTCGAGAGCAGAAACGCGGCCCAGAAAACGTCGAGACCAGTCGCCCGCGAGAGCAGCGGGTACAAGGGAAAGAAGACCAGGTGATGATTCGGTCCCTCGTGCCGCGGCGGATACCCGTCGCGCGTCAAGGAGACGTAAAAGTTTGC
>VBLM01000153.1 GCA_005879095.1 Deltaproteobacteria bacterium | reverse complement strand
GATTCACGCCGATGACGGTGTTCCATTGCTCGAGCGAGAGGTTTTCGAACGCGGCGTCTCGCTGAAGGCCGGCGTTGTTGACCAGGATGTCCACGGTGCCGAAGTGCTCCACGGAGCGCTGGAACAGCTCCTTTACCTCCGGCTCGCGCGAGACGTCGGCGCGGTGCGCGAGTGCGCGGCTGCCCGACTGCGCGATCTGCCGGACCACTTCCATGGCGGCGTCCTCGCCGTCGCGGTAGTTCACGACCACGTCCGCGCCGGCAGCTCCCAGCGCGAGCGCGATGCCGCGGCCGATGCCGGAGTTCGCGCCGGTGACGAGGGCAATCTGGCCTTGCAGCGCTCGGGTCGAGGTCATTCGGATGCTCCTTTGCATCCTGGGTACGTTCCAGCTGCCTCTCCGTTACGCGGCTGTAACGCGCGCCTTCACCGGAGGACGTCTTTTCACCTTCGAAACGGAGCAAACCATGGACCTTCTTTCGCGCGCAGAAGCTGCATTCCTTTCCACCGCCGGGCGCCTGTCGTGGATCGGCCCCACCCTGGCGCGACTCACGCTCGGCGTCGTCTTCATCGGCACCGGCTGGGGCAAGCTGCATGACCTGGACAAGGTGACCGGCTTCTTCACCGAGCTGGGTATTCCGGCGCCCGGCTTCAATGCCTTGCTCGCGTCCAGCGCCGAGCTCACCTGCGGATCGCTTCTGCTGGTTGGCTTGCTCAGCCGGCTCGCGTCGATCCCGCTGATCGTCACCATGATCGTGGCGATTCTCACCGCCAAGCGCGGCGACCTGCACGGCCTTCCCGATCTGCTCGGGTTCGAGGAGTGGACGTACATCGTGCTGGCCTCCTGGATCGCCGTTGCGGGCCCGGGACCGCTCTCGCTCGATCGGTTCGTGCAGTTCTTTCTGCGCCGCTCGGGCGGATCGGAATCCACCGCGCGCATTGCAGTCGTCTGACGTAACGGATCGCCAGCCACTCGACACTTTGTCGAAGCAAGCTTTCACCAACCACAAAGGAGAATGAAATGAAGAACACCGGAAGACGGCGTGCGTTGCTGGGCGCCGCAGTGGCGGGAATCCTCGGCGGCATCGCGCTGCAAGCGAAGGCCGCCGAACCGATCCCCGCCTCCAAGCTGAAGAAGATGACCGTGGTTCCCTGCTACGGCATCAACTCCTGCGCGCAGCATGGGCAGTGCAGCGGCGAAGGCAACGGCTGCGCATCGCAGAACTCCTGCAGCGGCCAGGGCTGGCTCCCTGTCCCGAAGGATTCGTGCCTGGCGATCAAGGGCGGTTCTCTCACGCCGATCAAGAAGTCGTAGTGGCTCGAGCGCGGCGTCGCGGCTCTCCCCCGGCCGCGGCGCCGCGTGCTGTCTTCTCTTGCTGCGCGCCATCGGCGCGCGAAAGGTGCTCCGATGATCCGGGCAATGCTCGTCGCCGCCGCGCTCGCCGCGGTGGTAGTCGGACCTGCGCGCGCGCAGGTAGTGGAGAAGAAGGTCCTTACGCTGGAAGGCGCCCGCCGCGCCATCGCCGCCGCGGAAGCGGAGGCCCGGCGCGACAAGGCCGGCGGCATCATCGCCGTGGTCGATGACGGCGGAAACCTGATCGCGCTCGAGCGACTCGAAGGCACGTTCGCCGCCGGCGCCCGGATCTCGATCGGCAAGGCGCGCACCGCGGCACTGTTCAAGAAACCGACCCGTTTCTTCGAGGAGCTGATCAACAAGAGTCGAACCGCGATGGCCGCACTCGACGATTTCACGCCGCTGATCGGCGGCGTGCCGATCGTCATCGACGGCCAGATCGTTGGCGCGATCGGTGTCAGCGGCGCGAACAGCGCGCAGCAGGACGAGGAGCGTCCATCACCTACTTGCGGGGCGCGGAAGTCGCGGAAGCCTTCGTCAAGGGCCGGCCGCTGGTCGAGGTTGCGAACTACAAGGTGCACGCCAGCCACCGCGACGGCGCCGGCAAGGCCGAGGTGCACCTGCGCGACACGGACATCATTCACGTGCTGCATGGCAAGGCGACGCTGGTGACCGGCGGGACCGTGATCGACGGCCAGAGCACCGAGCCCGACGAAATCCGCGGCACGGGCCTTCAAGGCGGTGACGTGCGCCATCTCGCCGAAGGCGACGTGATGGTGGTGCCGAGTGGCGTGCCCCACTGGTTCCAGCAGGCTTCGGCGCCGTTCGACTACTACGTCGTCAAGGTGCGGTGATGGGCGCGCTCACGCTGCTCGCGATGCTTTTCGCGGCGCCGATCGCCCCGGCGCCGTACGACGACGCTTACCGCCTGCCGGCAGCCATCGTCGATCTCGCCGATCCGGCCGCGCTCGCATCGGTGTCCGGCGCCTGGAGGACGCTTCCTTGATTGCAGTGGATGCGCGCGCGGCCGGCCCCGACCTGCGCGCTTCCGGCAAGCCGGTGCGCTCGCTGCAGTTTGCTCCGCGCGCCGATGCGGACGACTCGGCGTGGGAGGCAGTCCCCGCGACCGGCCTCGAGCAGCGACGGGGCAACGGCAAGGTCTGCTTCGGATGGTACCGCCTCGCCCTCGCCCTCCCGGAGCGCATCGGAACCACCGAGGTGAAGGGCGGCACGCTGGTGTTCGAAGTGGTGGTCGACGACTACGCCGAGGTGTGGGTCGACGGAAAGCTCTCTCCGACGCTCGGCCAGAGTGGCGGCGCGGTAGTCCGTGGCTTCAACGCACCCAATCGGGTCGTCCTAACCCGCGACGCGAGGCCGGGACAGCAATTCCACATCGCCGTCTTTGCCGCCAACGGACCGCTCTCCGTAGGCCCGGACAATTTCCTCTGGATCCGCTCGGCCACGCTCGAGTTGCACCGGCCGTCGGCCGACACTCGCAGCTTCGGGTCGATCGTCCGCCTCGATCCCGCGGTCGACGCGCTGCTCCCGGCGGACGCCCGCATCGAGAAGCTGGCCGATGGATTCGAGTTCCTCGAAGGCCCGGTGTGGCATCCCGATGGATACCTGCTCTTCAGCGATCCCAACGCGAACCGCATCTATCGCTGGACGTCGGACGGTCAGGTGTCCGTGTATCGCACCAAGAGCGGCTACAAAGGCGCGAACATCGGTGAGTACCACCAGCCCGGCTCCAACGGCCTGACCCTGAGCCCCGACGGCTCACGGTGCTCGCCGATCGCTACCAGGGCAAGCGCCTCAACAGCCCCAACGACCTCGTCTACCGCTCGGACGGCGCGCTCTACTTCACCGACCCACCGTTCGGGCTGCCGCGCGTCTACGACGATCCGCGCAAGGAGCTGCCGTTCAGCGGCGTCTTCTGCGTCAAGGACGGCGAGGTGAAGCTGGCCGCAACCGAGCTGATCGGACCCAACGGAATCGCTTTCTCGCCCGACGAGAAGCTCCTTTACGTCACCAACTGGGACCCGCAGCGCAAGGTAGTCATGCGCTACGACGTCGCGCCGGACTGCACGCTCTCCGGTGGCCGCGTCTTCTTCGACATGACCTCCGCGCCCGGCGAGGAAGCGCTGGACGGCATGAAAGTGGATCAGCGCGGCACCCTGTACGTCTCCGGACCCGGCGGCTTGTGGATCCTTTCACCCGAGGGCAAGCATCTCGGGACCATCGTTCCGGAGCAGCTCGCCGCGAACATGGCGTGGGGCGAACGGCGCTCTATCGCATTCGCCTCTCCGTTCCCGGGATCCGCCCGGGCGGGCCCGTTCGAGTCGCGGGAGCGGCCCCGTGATCGCGGGGGTGGGGCTCGGCCTGCGCCCGCAGCACTACGGGGAGGTGCTGTCCACCCTGCCTGCGGTGCCTTTCTTCGAGGTGATCTCCGAGAACTACATGGGGCTGCGCGAGGGCGGCGGCGGCCGTCCGCTGGAGATCCTCGAGCGGGTCCGCGCGCACTACCCCATCCTGCTGCACGGCGTGTCGATGAACCTCGGGTCCGCCGACCCGATCGATCGCGACTACTTGCGCCGGCTGGGCGCTCTCGCCGATCGCGTGCAGCCGCTCTGGATGTCCGACCACCTCTGCTGGACGGGAGTGGCCGCGGAGAACCTGCACGACCTTTTGCCGCTGCCCTTCACTTCAGAGTCGTTGCGCCACCTGGCGTCGCGAATCGCGCAGGTCCAGGACGCACTCGGCAGGCCGCTGCTGGTCGAGAACGTGTCGAGCTACCTGACCTACGCGCATTCCACGATGCGCGAGTGGGAATTCCTGGCCGAGTTGGTGCGACGCACCGGCTGCGGGCTGCTCCTCGACGTCAACAACGTCTACGTGAGCGCGGTGAACCAGGGATTCGATCCGGCGGAGTTTTTACGCGGTCTGCCGCGAAAGGCCGTGCAGCAGATCCACCTCGCGGGCTACTCGACGCATGGTCCGGTCCTGATCGACACACACGACCATCCCGTCTCTGCTCCCGTGCTGCAGCTCTACGCGGAAGCGGTGCGCAGGTTCGGCGCGGTGCCGACGATGATCGAGTGGGACGAGCAGATCCCGCCGTTCGCGGAACTGCTCCACGAAGCCCGGGTCGCCGCGGACGTGCAGCGATCGGCGCTGCAGCGCACGCCTTCTTTTCAGGCACAACCGCGCCGAGCCACGGCTGCGATCGAGGTCGGCGGACCCCCGCTGGCCAGGCTGCAGCGCTGGATGCGCTGGATGCTGACGGATCCTCGCGGCGTCCGCGGTGCGCTCGACAACGGATCGGGTCCGCGCCGCGCGCAAGAGCCGAAGCCGCGCCTGTTCGGCCGGGTGGTCGGCGGCGAGGATCGGCTCGGCATCTACGCGAACGCGTACTTCCTCCGCATCCGCGATTCTCTTGCCAGCGACTTTCGCGCGGTGCGCAGGGCGGTGGGCGAGCACGCGTTTCATCGGCTGGTGGCGGAATATCTCGTCGAGCAGTCGTCACATGAGCCCACGCTCGCGGCGCTCGGCGAGCAGCTCCCTGGCTTCCTCTCGCGGCATGGTCTTTCGCGCATGCTGCCCTTTCTTCCCGAGCTGGCGCAGCTCGAGTGGAGCGCGCTTCAGGCGCTCCTGGGTCCGCCGCGCGAAACTGCAGGAATCGGCGCGACGGGAGAATGGGCGGACGCGCGCGCGGATCTGGACTCATCGGTTGCGCTGCTCCGGACCAGGTGGCCCGTCGATCGTCTCTGGGCCGATCGCGATCTTCCGGAGCGCCGGGGCAGCCGCGTGCTGCGCGCACGCAGGCGTTCCTTCTTGATCGTCCGCCGTGCCCCCGAAGGAGTTCGAGTCGACCGGCTCCCGCCGGCAGCTTTCGCCACCCTCTCCGCGCTGCGCGACGGGGTAACGCTAGGCGAAGCCTGCGAGCGGATCAGGTACCCGGCACGCGTTTCCGCCTGGTTCGCGCAGTGGGTGCGCGACGGCGTGATCCAGAAGATTCGCTTCACCGGCGTAACGCCGCGCTGGTCGAAGACGACTCAGGAGAAGCGACCGGCCTTTTCCGGTCACGGGAGATCACGATGAAGAAGATGACCTGGATCGCGTTCGCGCTCGCCGCTGCGGCGGGATGCGCGGGCGTTTCGCAGTCCGGCAAGCAAGCGCAGGAGAAGGTGTCCGGCCACTGGATGGGCGCGATCGACCGCGACGGCTGGCAGCGGCCGCTCGCGCTCGACATCGCCAACCAGGACGGCACCTACGCTGGGAGCTGGATGTCCCTCGAATCGCAGCCCGGTATCATGATTGATCGCGTCGACGTGAACGGCGACGCGGTGCGGTTCCAGCTGAAGACGCTCAGCTTCGACGGGCACGTCAGCGGCCGCACAATCGCCGGATCGGTGACGGACACCGCCTCCGGGACGGCTTCGGGCCAGTTCACGCTGACGCGCGTGGATCCCTACGTCGCGGTGGTCCCGTAGCTTTCAGCACTCGCAGAGATCGCGCGCGCGGGCGAGCCACTGGGCTTGCCACGCGCGCTTCTCTTCGAGGGCCTCCCGGAATGGTCTGTCCTGCGTAACGAATCCGCGCGCGCGTGCGACTCCTGAGCATGAACATTCTCCCCCGAACCGGCTGGGCATTCCTCCTCGCGCTCACGTCCCTGATCGCGGGCGGAACGCGCAGCTGCATTTCCACCGCGCACGCGGAGCCGCTGCCTCTGATCCGCGCGGTCGGGTGCGTCGGTCTCACCGTCTCGGACGCGGACCGCTCGGCGGATTTCTACACACGCGTGCTTTCCTTCGAAAAGACAGCGGAGGTCGAACAGGCCGGTGAGCCAATCGAGCAGCTGGAGGGCGTCTTCGGCGCGCGCACGCGGACAGTCCGCGTCCGGCTCGGGCGCGAGTGTCTCGACCTCACCGAGTACCTGGCTCCGCGCGGCCGCCCCGCTCCGCCCGACGCGCGCAGCAACGATCGTTCGTTCCAGCACGTCGCCATCGTCGTTTCCGACATGGACCGGGCCTATGCCGCGCTCCGGGTGGCGCGCGTCGAGCATGCGTCGACAGGCCCGCAGCGCCTGCCTGACTGGAACCCGAACGCGGGCGGGATCCGCGCCTTCTACTTCCGCGATCCCGACCGTCACGTCCTCGAGGTGCTGCAGTTTCCGCGCGGCAAGGGCGACGCGCGCTGGCAGTCGGCGGACAGGCTCTTCCTCGGCGTCGACCACACCGCCATCGTGGTGGGCGACACCGATGTCAGCCTGGCGTTCTATCGTGACATGCTGGGGCTTCATGTCGCCAGAACCAGCGAGAACTGGGGCACGGAACAGGAGCACCTGACTAACGTCTTCGGCGCGCGGCTGCGCATCACCACGCTCCGCGGGGCCACCGGGCCCGGCGTGGAGCTGCTCGAGTACCTGGCGCCGCGCGACGGGCGACCCATGCCGGCCGACGAACGCGCCAACGATCTGATCCACTGGCAGACGACACTGTTCACCTCCGACCTGGGCTCGGCCGCGCGCGTGCTGCGAGCGGCGTCGGTTTCGCTTTCCGACACGCGGCTGGGCTATTCGCGCGCCTTTCTCGCGCGCGATCCCGACGGACACGTCTTGCAGCTCGCATCCGAGTAACGATTCGCCCGCCTCGACGTACCTGAAAGGAACCATGACCACCCGCGAAGAGCAGAGGCTGGCAGACGCCGGCGACCGCAAGGCGCACTGGAAGCGCTGGGGCCCGTACCTGAGCGAACGCGCCTGGGGCACCGTTCGGGAAGACTACAGCGCCGGCGGAACCGCCTGGGATCACCTCCCGCACGACCATGCCCGCTCCCGCGCCTATCGCTGGAACGAGGACGGGCTGGCCGGGATTTCCGACCGCCGCCAGGAGCTCTGCTTCGCGGTTGCGCTCTGGAACCGCCGCGATCCGATCCTCAAGGAGCGCCTCTTCGGGCTCACCGGACAGGAGGGGAACCACGGCGAGGACGTCAAGGAGCTCTACTACTACCTCGACTCCACGCCCACGCACTCGTACATGAAGTACCTCTACAAGTACCCGCAGGCGGAGTTTCCCTACGCGCGGCTGGTGGAGGAGAACCGCCGCCGCGGTCGCGCCGGGCGCGAGCTCGAGTTGATCGACACCGGCGTCTTCGAGCACGACCGCTACTTCGACGTCTTCGTCGAGTACGCCAAGGCGGACGTCGAAGATCTCTGCATCCGCATTGAGGTCGCGAACCGCGGGCCCGAGGCGGCCGAAGTCGATCTGCTGCCCACGCTCTGGTTCCGCAATACCTGGAGCTGGGGCAACGGCGGCCGGCGGCCCTCGCTGCGCGCCAGTGGCCCTGCTTCGGTGAGCGCCGGCGACTACCACCTCGCCTGCGAGGGCGCGCCGGAGCTGCTCTTCTGCGACAACGAGAGCAACGCGGAGCGGCTGTGGGGAACCAGCGGCCCGCGCTATCCGAAGGACGGGATCAACGACTACGTCGTTCATGGGACGGCGTCCGTCAACCCGGATCGCGTCGGCACCAAGTGCGCCGCGCGCTATCGGCTGAAGATCGCGGCGCGCAGCTCGGCGGTGGTGCGGCTGCGGCTTTCGCGCGGCGCGGCGCAACCGGTCGACGCCGAAGACGCAGTCCTGGCGGCGCGCAAGGCGGATGCCGACGAGTTCTACGGCCAGGTGATTCCGGCGACCCTCTCCGCCGACGCGCGCAACGTGATGCGGCAGGCGCTGGCGGGAATGCTGTGGTCGAAGCAGTTCTACCACTACGTTGTGCGCGACTGGCTGGAGGGCGATCCCGGGCATCCCCCGCCTCCATCGGAGCGCAAGAGTGGGCGCAACGCCGACTGGGGCCACCTCTACAACGCCGACGTGCTCTCCATGCCGGACAAGTGGGAATACCCCTGGTTCGCGGCGTGGGATCTCGCCTTCCACTGCATTCCGCTCGCGCTGGTCGACAGCGAGTTCGCGAAGGAGCAGCTGCTCCTGCTCCTGCGCGAGTGGTACATGCACCCCAACGGCCAGATCCCCGCGTACGAATGGGCCTTCGGCGACGTGAACCCGCCGGTCTTCGCCTGGGCGGCATGGCGCGTCTACAAGATCGAGAAGAAGCGTCGCGGCAAGGGCGACCGCAAGTTCCTCAAGCGCGTCTTCCACAAGCTGATGCTCAACTTCACCTGGTGGGTGAACCGCAAGGACGCCGAGGGCCGCAACGTCTTCCAGGGCGGGTTCCTCGGCCTCGACAACATCGGCGTCTTCGACCGCAGCGCGCCGCTGCCGGGCGGCGGCCATCTCGAGCAGAGCGACGGCACCAGCTGGATGGCGATGTACTGCCTCAACATGCTCTCCATCGCGCTGGAGCTGGCGCGCGAGGAGGAGGAGTTCGAGGACGTGGCTTCCAAGTTCTGGGAGCACTTCGTCCACATCGCCCGCGCGATGAACACCAAGGGCCTCTGGGACGACCAGGACGGCTTCTACTACGACGTGCTCCACCGCGGCGGCGACGAGCTCCAGCTCAAGATCCGCTCGATGGTCGGGCTGATTCCACTCTTCGCGGTAGAGCCGATCTCGGCGGAGATCATCGCCGAATTTCCGGCCTTCGCGAAGCGCCTGGAGTGGTTCATCGACCATCGCCCGGACCTGACCGAGGGCGTCGCCTGCATGCGCACCAAGGGCGCCGGCAACCGGCGGCTCTTCTCGGTGGTCGATCCGGAGAAGCTGCGCAAGGTGCTGCGGCGGCTGCTCGACGAGTCGGAGTTCCTCTCTCCCTACGGCATCCGCGCGCTCTCGCGAGTGCACAAGGACAAGCCATACATGCTGCAAGTCGACGGCCACAGCTACGGCGTGCAGTACGAACCGGCCGAGTCGTCGAGCGGCCTCTTCGGCGGCAACTCCAACTGGCGCGGGCCGATCTGGTTCCCCGTCAACTACCTGCTCATCGAGTCCCTGCAGAAGTTTCATCACTATCTCGGCGACCGCTTCACGGTGGAGTTTCCCACCGGATCGGGGACGCAGCTGACGCTGGCGCAGGTGGCGGCCGAGTTGTCGCGGCGGCTCTCGTCCATCTTCCTGCGCGATGCAGACGGCCGCCGGCCGGCGTTCGGCAAGGCGGACAGGCTGCAGCGCGATCCGCACTTCCGCGACCACCTCCTCTTCCACGAATACTTCGATGGCGATGACGGCGCCGGCGTCGGCGCGAATCACCAGACCGGATGGACCGGCCTGGTGGCGAAGCTCCTGCAGCAGAGCGGAGAATGACGATGCGAGTCCAGCCCGACGCAGTGTTCCCATCCCCCCACACGCGCCCCCTGCCGCCGCTCAGCGTGGGGCGAAAGGTGTGCCAGGACCACGCCCGCTCGTCGCGGCTGGAGTGGCTGGAAACCAACGGCGTGGGCGGCTTCGCCATGGGCACCGTCGCCGGCACCAACACCCGCCGCTACCACGGTCTTCTGGTGGCGTCGCTGCGGCCGCCGGTGGACCGTCATGTGCTGCTCTCGCGCCTCGACGAAGTGATCTCCGGCGACGGCGTTCCCGAGGTGCCGCTCGCCACCAACCAGTATCCCGGCACGCTCTCGCCGCAGGGACATGCTCACCTGGTCGAGTTCCGGCTCGATCCGTTTCCGACCTGGGTCTACGACGTCGGCGGCGCCCACGTGGAGAAGCAGCTCTTCCTCGTACCGGGCGAGCAGACGGTGGTGATCACTTATCGCTCGACGCGGCCTCGACGAATTTCGGTCGCTCCGTTTCTGGCGTTCCGCGACTATCACTCGCTGAGCCATGCAAATCCCGCTCTGGACGGGAACGTGCGCATGGAGCGCTCTTCAGGCGCGGTGATCTTGCGAACCCGTCCGTACCGCGGGCTGCCCGAGATGTCGCTTCACATGAGCGCCGGCGCGCAGGTGACGAGGGACGGTTGCTGGTATCACGACACCGAGTACCTCGCCGAACTCGACCGCGGCCTCGATTTTCGTGAGGACCTGTGGAAGCTCGGCACGCTCAGCTTCGAGCTGGACCAGGACAAGCCGGTGTTCATCGCGGCGACGCTGGGCGCGCGCCCCTTCGATGCAGAGGAGGTGGCCCAGCTTGCGGCCGCCGCGCGCGAGCAGCGCCGCACGCGCAGCGAAGATCCCTTCCTGGCCCGCCTCGAGCTCGCGGCCGACCAGTTCGTCGTGCGCCGGGCCGTCAACGAGCCAACCATCATCGCCGGCTATCCCTGGTTCACCGACTGGGGCCGCGACACCATGATCTCCCTGCCCGGCCTGCTGATCGCCCGCAACAGGCTGCCGGAGGCTCGCGAGGTGCTGCGCGGCTTTCTCGCGCACGTCGATCGGGGCCTGATCCCCAACGCGTTCCCCGACCGGCCCGGCGACAAGCCCGAGTACAACACGGTGGACGCCACGCTGTGGATGTTCCAGGCAGTCCACGCGTACGTGAAGACGAGCGGCGACGTCCGCTTCCTCCGGGGGGAGTTCTATCCCGCGGCGAAGGAGATCGTTCGCTGGCATCGCGAGGGAACGCACCACGGGATCCACGTCGATCCGGCAGACCACCTGCTTTCCGCCGGCGCGCCTGGCGTGCAACTGACCTGGATGGACGCGCGGGTTGGCGACAAGGTGATCACCCCGCGCCATGGCAAGCCGGTCGAGATCAACGCGCTCTGGTACAACGCGCTCCGGTTGATGGCGATGTGGGGCGGGGCGCTGGGCGACGCGCCGGCCGCCAAGCAGTTCGCCACGGAAGCGGATCTCGTCAAGTCCTCCTTCGAGAAGAGCTTCTGGAACCAGGACCGTGGGCACCTCGACGATGTCGTCGGCGATCCGACCTTGCGGCCGAACCAGCTCTTTGCGCTGTCGCTGCCCTTCCCGCTTCTCTCCCCCGAACAGCGCGAGTCGGTGGTGCGCGTCGTCGAGGAGAAACTGCTCACGCCGTTCGGCCTGCGAACCCTGGGGCCCGAGGAACGCGGGTACGTCCCGCACTACGGTGGCGGGCCCGCCGAGCGCGACGGGGGCTATCATCAGGGCACGGTCTGGCCGTGGCTCCTGGGCCCGTTCGTGCGCGCGTACCTCTGCGCCTTCGGCCGCTCTCCGGAGACAATCCGGCACTGCCGGGACCTCTTGCGTCCGCTCGAGTTGCACCTCGGCGATGCCTGC
>VBLM01000754.1 GCA_005879095.1 Deltaproteobacteria bacterium | reverse complement strand
TCGAGCGACCCGCCGCGGGCCAGGCCCGCCCTGAGCAGCCGCTCCACATCCCGCTTGAAGCCGAACGTCCGCGCCCGCGCGATGTCCTTCTGGAACGACCGCTCGTTCATCTCCAGCTTGAAGCTCTGGTCCGAGATGAGCGGGTGGCGGAAGTCGATGGTGTAGTTGATGGAGAACTTCCCGCGCGCCGGCGAGAGGCGAGCCAACTTGTCGCCCTCGGTCACCGTCACCGCTTTGCGCACCAGCAGAAACCGCCGCGACTGCCGCAATTCGTGGATCCCCGCCTCGCGGATCAGAGCGACGAACGGCTCGGAGCTGCCGTCCATGATGGGAATCTCCGGCCCTTCCACCTCGAGATACGCGTTGTCGATGCCGCAGCCGGCGAGCGCCGCCAGGACGTGCTCGACGGTGCCGATGCGGAGCCCGTCGCGCCCGACCGAGGTGTTCATCGTGGTATCGACCACGAAGTCGGCGAGCGCCGGAATCTCCTTGCCGTCGCGGACGAAGACGATCCCGCTGTCCGCCGGAGCGGGCGCGAGCGTCACGCGGACCTTGGCGCCGGAATGCAACCCGATGCCGGAGAGGGAAGCCCGCTGCTTGAAGCTCCTCTGGCGGAAGGGATGTAGATCCATGCCTGGGAAATTCCTCCTCAGCCGCAGCGGCGAAAAAACAGCAAGGATCGTGCCGGGATAGGCGCCGGGTGCGAAAAGCTAGTGCTTGTCAAGGGTTTGGGCTGCGGGATTGGAGAGAGGGCGTCGCATGGCTCGTTCACTTGCTGCTGAAATGCGACACCGATGTCGCAGTCGTGGATAAAACCTGTGCGATGCCGCGTCGTGTTAGCGCGACTGCAATGCCTTGGCAAGGGCCTGCTGGTACGCCACTTCGTCGATGGGGTTCTTCTGCAGCTCGGCCCGCTTGCCGACCATCTCCAGGGCGCGGTCGAGGATCTCGGCGAACCGGCGGCAGTCGTCGCGCAGCCGCTGGACGCGGATGGCGGTGCTCTCGCCGCGGCGGCCCGACCAGCCCTCGAGCAGGTCGAGAAAGCGGTCGAAGAGCTCGCGGTCCGAATGCCGCAGCAGTTGGTAGCCGACGTCGCGGAACTCGGTCGCGTAGCGCCGCAGCGCTTCGGCCGAAGCCAGATCGGCAGTCGAGATGTCGAGCGCGCGCGCCGTGTGTTTGCACATCTCGCGGAAGACCCACAGGTCGCGCCGCAGCCGCTCGCTCTGCTCGGCCCGGGCGCCCTCGTCCTCGAACAACTCGTTCTTGCCCAGCGACGGGTCGAGCGCCCTGGCGATGGCGCCGATGGCTTCCTTGGTCGCCGCGACGAGGTTGTCGCGCTGCTCGTCGAGCTGCATGCGGTCGGTGAGCGCGACGGAGAGGATCGGCGGCACCTGGTTGAGCACGTCGCGGATCGGCTGCGCCGCCGCCCTGCCCGCCTGCGCCACCTCGCTCACACCCTCGGGCGTCGCGCACAGGCGCGGCAGGTCGGATTCGAGGTAGCCGATCAGCGCGTGCATCTCGCTGCGGACCAGCGCGAGGATGATCAGCACCCGGCGCGAGTGGGGAGTCGGAGGCGCAGGCACATAGCGTAAGGACCGCAGCGAGCGGAAAGCGGCAAGCAGCGCGAGCGCGAAGGCCTTGCGCTTCTTCTCGTCGTCCATCGATCTCAATGCCTCGAGCAGGCGGACCGAGGAGACGCGGTCGTACTCGGCGCGGAACTCGAGCGCGGTCGGCGGGCAGAAATAGCGAGAGACGAACAGCTCGTGCTGCAGGGCGCGGCCGACGTCGAGGAAGAGCGATTGCGGGGCGACGTCGAGTCGGAGAAGGTGGTCGAGGATGCCCTGATGTGCGACGAGGCCGCTGCGCACGAGGAAGAGCGATTCTTCCGGCGTGCGCTGCTCGCGCAGCTCGGAACCGAGCTTGGCCCGCGCCCGATCGTCCGCCAGCGAGCCCTCGACGAAACTGCGGAAGAGGAGCGCCTGCTCCTGCCGCTGCACGATCAACTTCCGGCTCAGGTGGACACATCGATGGACGGCGTCGCGCGTGGCCTTCAGCTCCTCGCGCCAGTCGCGATCCTGCGGCGGCTGGATTTCCCCGAACAAGCTCCGCAGGTTGAAGAAGCGGTCGATACCGCGCAGCAGCATCTCCAGCTCGAAGAGGATCTCCTCCCGGCCGCTGATCTCGAGGCTGCGGATCCAGCGCTCGCGCTCGGCGAGATAGACGGCGCGGACCCGCTGCGAGTCGCGCATCAGCTCGAAGAAGAAGTCCTGCGCGAATGAGCGCTTTTCACCTACAGCCACGGTTTTTCGATTCTGACCCAAGCGGCCCTGAATCGCGAGTTCTAGGTCGCCTGCTACACTGGTCGGATGCCGTGGCTTCTTCTCGCGCTCTTCCGGTCGTGCTCGCGCACGGCTTTCTCGGCTTCGACGAGCTGGCCATCGGCAGCCAGCGCCACGCGTATTTCCGCGGCATCGAGACGCGGCTGGTGCAGATGGGCGCGAAGGTCTACACGCCCCGCGTGCCGCCCGCGGCCTCGATCGCGACGCGCGCCGGCCGGCTGGCCGAGCTCATCCGCGCCCTTCCCGACGCGCGGGTCAACATCGTCGCCCACAGCATGGGCGGCCTCGACGCGCGGTACGCGATCTCGCAACTCGGCCTGTCGGACAAGGTGGCATCGTTGACCACCATCGCCACGCCCCATCTCGGCACGCCTCTCGCCGACATCAGCAGCAAGCTGCTCGCGCGCTTCGTCCGGATGCTGGGCCGCCTCATCGACCTGCGCGCGTTCGTCGACCTGACGACGGCGCAGATGGCGCAGTTCAACCGGTTGAACCAGAATGTGCCCGGCATCTCGTACGGCAGCGTCGTCGCCCGCTCCGGCAAGCTCCGGACGCACCCGCTGCTCTGGGCGACACACGTCTACCTCTCGAAGCACGCCGGCCCCAACGACGGCGTCGTACCCGCCGCCTCGCAGCCGTGGGGCGAAGTAGTCCGCGAGATCGACGCCGACCACTGGGCACAGATCGGCTGGACCCGAGGTTTCGACGCGGAAGGGCTGTACGAAGAGCTGCTACAGGACCTGCGAGGCCGTGGTCTCTAAACGTTGACGTTGACGGCGACGGCGACGGCGACGTCAACGCGTTAGAGGAGCGACCCCTGTAGGCCTGACGGCGGTTTCTTTCCGAAGTGCTCGAACGCGCGCACGGTCGCGACTCGTCCGCGCGGCGTCCGTGCGAGATACCCTTCCATCAAGAGATAAGGCTCGTACACGTCCTCCAACGTATCCGACCGTTCGCCGACCGCCGTGGCGATGGTCTCGAGCCCGACCGGCCCCCCGCCGAACTTGTCGATCAACGAGCCGAGGATCTTCCGATCCATCGCGTCGAGTCCGGCGGCGTCGACCTCCAGCCGCTGCAGCGCCCTGTCGGCGACGGCCTTCGTCACCCGTCCGTCTCCCTCGACCTCGGCGAAATCGCGGATGCGCCGCAGCAACCGATTCGCGATCCGCGGCGTCCCCCGCGCGCGCCGCGAAATCTCGTGCGCGCCACCTTCGTCGAGATGTACGCCGAGCTTCTTCGACGACCGCCGCACGATCTCCTGCAG
>VBLM01000753.1 GCA_005879095.1 Deltaproteobacteria bacterium | reverse complement strand
GACCCGTGCGCCGGCAGGTCGTCCACGGTGATGGCGATCTCGACCGGTGCGGCGGCGAGGAAAAGAGCGAGGATCATCCGCCCGGAATGTACTCCCGCGCCAGGTTTTCGAACCTCGTATGCTCGTGGATGAAGGCGAGGTTGGCGGTGCCGATGGGTCCGTTGCGCTGCTTGCCGATGACGATCTCGGCCACGCCCTTCACCTCCTCTTTTTCCTTTTCGTAGACCTCCTCGCGATAGATGAAGAGGATGGTGTCTGCATCCTGTTCGAGCGATCCGGATTCGCGAAGGTCCGACATCATCGGCCGCTTGTCGGGGCGCTTTTCCAGCGAGCGGTTCAGCTGCGACAGGGCAAGTACCGGAATTCCCAGCTCTTTTGCCAGCGCTTTCAACGATCGCGAGATTTCGGCGATCTGCTGCTCGCGGTTGTCGATCCGCTCGTTGCCCTTCATGAGCTGCAGGTAATCGAGCACCACCAGCCGGATGGGCGCGTCGGTCTGCTCGTGCTTGGCGAAGAGGCGCCGGCACTTGGCGCGAAGCTCCAGCACGGAAACGGCCGGCGAGTCGTCGATGTGGATGTTCGCGTCGGCGAGCGTGCCCGCGGCCTGCGCCAGCTTGGCCCAGTCGCTCTCGATCAGCTTGCCGGTGCGGATGCGCTGCGAGTCGACCCGCGCCTCCGACGAGAGCATGCGCATCACCAGCTGTTCCTTCGGCATCTCCAGCGAGAAGATGCCGACCCCGCACCGCTTCTGCTGGTACTGCGCGCGGCATCCGACGTGGGTGGCGATGTTGAGGCAGAAGGCGGTGTTGTGGGTGACGACGAATTCGTTCGTGACGTAGAGGTGATCGGCGCTCTCGACGAGGATGCACTGGCACGGTTTCTCGCCGGCGGGCTCGACCGACTCGATGAATCGCCCGGGGAATCGATCGGCCCCGTCATTCCAGCGGGCCAGGTGCTTCTGCGAGCTGATCGGTAAGATGCCGTTGGGGAACGAGAGGCGAATGCGCTCTCCGGCCGACACGATGGCGCCGAGCGAGCGCGCAACGAACGCCACCCCCTCGGCGAGCCGCGGCGAGCTGGTGCCGTACTCGATCGTCCGGGGCGCGACGACGTGTCCGTCGGTATCGAAGAGGCCGCGCAACAGGTCGAGCCGCTCCTCGATTGAACCGTAGAGGTAGTCGGCGGGAACGAACTTCTCGCGATCGAGGGCGTAGCGCCGCACCGCCTCGGTCAGCGGAGTCGGCTTGCGATGGAGCCGGGCGCGGATGCCGTCGATCGAAAGCGTGTCGCTCTCGGCGACGACGGAGCCGAAACCGCCGTCGCCGAGGACCATGCCCATCAAATACGGAGGCAGGAGCGGCGCATGATCGCGGGCCGCGAACTCCACCGGCGCGACGACCGGAATCCGATGGTCGGCGGGCAAGGACTGCCGGATCTCGGCCAGCGACTTCACCGATCCACTCTCGGCGCGGGTCGTGGTGTGCCAGAGATGCTCGTCGCAGCACTCGACGGCCGCCCCGTCGCTGAAGCGCACGCGGAAGACGGGCTTCTTACCCTGCGGAAATACGATGAGGACGCGGTGCGGCTTGCCGTCCGCGCCGATGACCAGCGATCCAGGCTCGATCTCGCCCATCCTGACGAACCCGGACGGCGTCAGCACCGGGGCGTCGAGCGGCTGCGCTTTTCCCATGCTCGGACGGGCGGCGAGGATCACCAGGTCGCCCGGCTGGAAGCCCGAGGTCAGCCGGTCCAAATCAGCGAAACCAGTGGGGATTCCGGTGATCTCCTCCTGCCGTTCGTAGAGCGCCTCGATGTTCTTGAAGGTGGCCGCGATGATCGGTTTCACGTGCACGAAGGAGACCGAGGTGCGCTGCTCGGTGACCTCGAAGATGCGGCGCTCGCATTCGTCGGCGAACTCGCCCACCTCGCCGTGCTGCTCGTAGCCGAGCTGGGTGATGGCGGTGGCGGCCTCGATCAGCCGCCGCGCCAGCGCCTTGTCGTGGATGATTTTGGCGTACCAGGCGAGGTTCGCCGCGGTGGGGACGATCTTGTCGAGCAGGTCGATGAACTCGTCGCCGCCGACCGCCTCGAACGCGCCCAGCGCGGTCAGCTCGTCCTTGACCGTGATGCGGTCGATCGGTTGGTTCTTCCCGAACAGCCCGCACATGGCTTCGAAGACCTTGCGGTGCGCGTCGCGGTAGAACTCCTCCGGCTTGACGATCTCGACCACGTCCGAAAGCGACTGGCCGTCGAGCAGGACGCCGCCGAGCAGGCTGCGCTCGGCGTCGAGATTGTGCGGCGGAACGCGGCCGTGGGGCAGCGCGACGACGTTGGCGGGTGCGCTCACGGATCCCATCCTCGCAAGAGGGTCTGACATCCATCGCGCAGCGAGCCTGTGGAGCGCAATCTTGATATCCTGTGGACACCTGTGGAGTACCTGTGAGCGACGACGAGAAGCCGAAGCGCACCAAAAGCTGGCGTGAGATCGACAAGATGCGCGACCGCAGCGGCGGGAGCACGCGCCGCGACACGCGCGATCGGGAGCGATTCGAGAGCTCAACCGGGTATACGAAGTATAAGACCAACCTGGAGCGGCTCTTCTCCGGCGGCGGCGCGCAGCTTCCCGAGCATCTGCGCGAGAAGGCCGATCCGACCGGCGCCATCGCCGAGAAGGACGAGGAGCGCAAGAAGCTCTACGCCATCGAGGACCCGAAGGCGTTCTACGCGGCCGCGACCGAATTCCTGAAGAAAAACGCGCTTCCCGACGATCCGCGGCTGCTCGACCGGCTGCTCACCCATCCGGACGAGGACGTACAGGAAAAAGCGCTGACCCGGCTGGAAGAGCTGCACAAGGCCGGCACGCTGAAAGTGCCGCCCGCCCTGAGTCAGCGCCTCGCGTCGGTCGAGATCGACAGCGGCGACCCGAAGATCCGGAAGCGCGCCGCCGAGCTGCGCAAGGCGATCCGTTAACGGCGCAGCGGCATCAGCGGCCGCAGGCGGAGCTCGCGAAGCCAGAGGCCGCCCCAGACGAAGATGCCGAACACCAGCGGGCCGATGAAGTTCGGGCTGCCGATGCGCACCTCGGTCGCGATCGCGCCGCCGAGATATCCGGTCATCAGCACCGCGCCGAGGACAGCGGTCTGCGGCACGACGTAGATCAACGTGCACAACACCTCGATCACGCCGATGGGCGCGAGCAGCCGTTCCGGCCATCCGTACTTGCCGATGAAGGCCTCGACGACCTGGGGTCCGTGCAGGATCTTCATCACCCCGCTGAGGAGAAGCATCAAGACGGGGATGGCGCTCAAGACGCGGCTGGTCCAGACGACCCATGGTTTCATGCGCGCTGTATACCGAGAAAAGCGATCAGGTCGAAAGGTTCTTCGATCACGCGCGAGGGGCCGCTGCCTTTCCACGATCGGGCGCGGCCACAGTTCATGCAGGCGCAGATGTCGCGGCCGCCCATCCCCTGGCCGCCCTTCAAGGACCAGGTTTCCTCTGCGTATTCGTCACACTT
>VBLM01000154.1 GCA_005879095.1 Deltaproteobacteria bacterium | reverse complement strand
CTTCGAAGAGCCGGTGTCCTACGCCTCCGGCGCGATGGTGACCTTCACCTTCGCCACCACCTCCGGATGCAGCTTCACCTCCACCTCGTGCGTCCCCACTTCCTTGAGTGGTTCGGGCAGGTGCACCTGCTTGCGCTCGATCTGATACCCCTGCAAGACGAGCTGCTCGTGCACGTCCTTGGAGGTGACCGAGCCGAACAGCTTGTTCTGCTCGCCGACCTTCCGCGTCAGCCTGACCTCGATGACGGAAAGCTTCTGCGCCATCGCGGTCATGTTCTGTTTCTCCTTGGAGGCGCGAGCCAGGATGCCAGCCTTCTGGTGCTCGAGTTGCCGGATGTTCTTCGCCGTCGCCAGCACCGCGAGGTTGCGCGGGAGCAGATAGTTGCGACCGTACCCCGTCTTCACGTCGACGAGCGCGCCGGCGCGGCCGAGGTTGTCCAGGTCTTTCGTCAGGATGACCTTCATCTGCGCGCCTCCTACTGGTGCTGCATGATGGTGAAGGGCAAGAGCGCCACCTGGCGGCCGCGCTTGATGGCCGTGGCCACCTCGCGCTGGTGCCGGGCGCAGTTGCCCGAGATCCGCCGCGGCACGATCTTGCCGCGCTCGGTGACGAAGTACTTCAGGTCGGCCGCGTTCTTGTAGTCGACCTTCAGGTTCTTGTCGGCGCAGTAGCGGCAGACCTTGCGGCGACCGAATCCGCGGCCTCCCCCACGGTCCATGTCGCCGCCGCCCCGGTCCTCGCGTCCGGCGCCGCCGCGCCCTCCGCCCCTGCCGCCGCCGCCCGAGCGTTCGCCGAACGCCATCTCCTTCTTCATGTCGCTCATGGTTCCTTACTCCGCCTCGGGAGGGAGCTCGCCTTCGTCCGCAAGTTCGTCGCGCCGGCCGCCGAAGTCCGCGCCGCCGAACGGTTCCGGCTCGCGCGCCATCCGCTCCGGCATCTCCGGATCGCCCGGGAGCTTCACGTCCGCTTCCACCGCGCGGCTGGAAGCATCGACGTCGTCGGCGATCTTCACCGACTGGTACTTCATCACGTCGTCGGTCATGCGCAGGTTGCGCTCGAACTCCGCCACCGCGCGGGTGTCGCCGAGGTAGAGGAACCGGACGAAGATGGCGCGGAAGTTCTTCTTCACTTCGTACGCGGTCTTCTTCTTGCCCCAGTTCTCGACCTTGATCACCTTGCCGCCGTCGCGGTGGACGATGCCCCGCATGCGCTCGACGATCTTGTCGACCAGGTCCTCTGCCAGGTCGGGCCGGACGAGGAAAATCGTCTCGTACTCGCGCAGCTTGGTGCCCGGCGCGTACTGCGGCGGGCCTCCGACTGCCGGTGTCTCTGCCTGCTGCATTTGCTACCCCTTGGGTTGTAGCGGCCGGTCTCACCGGTCCTTCCAACAGCGCCGCGACGGCCGCATCGGCGGCTTGCGGGACGAGCGACTGCAACTGCTCCTCCTCGTCGGAGGAAAATCTCGACAAGACCCAGTCTGCGCCCTCCCACACTGCAGGTGGTCGTCCCACCCCGAAGCGGACGCGGACGAAATCCGGCGTCCCGAGGTGTTGCCGCAGGCTTTTCAGCCCGTTGTGACCGCCGTCGCCGCCGCCGACCTTGACCTGGATGCGGCCGAACTCGAGGTCCATGTCGTCGTGAACCACCACCAGTGAGCCCGGTTCCACCTTCCACAATCGCACTGCGTGTCCGACCGACTCGCCGCTCGCGTTCATGTACGTCTGCGGCAGCATCACCGCGACCGGCCCGCCGCCCGCGCGACCCTGGCCGAGCAGCGCGTTCCACCGGGTCTGGTCGACCGGTACGCCCAGCTTGCGCGCCGCATCGTCCGCGACGCGAAAGCCGACGTTGTGCCGGGTGCGCACGTATTTGGCGCCCGGGTTGCCCAAGCCGACGAGGAGGCGCACGGCTTATTTCTTCGCGCCCTTGTCGGCGGCCGGGGCCCTGGCGGCGCCCGCAGCGGCCGGAGCGCCCTCCGCACCGGGAACGGCGGCGACGGCTGCCGGCTTCGGCGCCTCCTCCTCCTTCTCCGGCACGTTGACCACCGCGATCGTCTGGTCGCCCTTGATCTTGAACTGCACGCCCGCCGGCGCCTTCACGTCCTTGATGTGCAGCGATTCGGCGATGGCCAGGTTCGAGACGTCGACCTCGATCTTCTCGGGGATATCGCTCGGCTTGCAGAGGACCGGGAGCGTGCGCGCGACCTGCTGGAGGATGCCGCCCTCGGTCACGCCCACCGGCTTGCCGATGAGGATGACCGGGACGTTGACCACCACGTCCTTGTCCATCCGCACTTCGAGGAAGTCGGCGTGGAGGATTTCCCCGCCCACCGGATCCTTCTCGAAGTCCTTGAACAGCACCGTCCGCGTTTCGCCGCCGTCGACCGTCAGCTTGATCACGGTGTTGAACTTGTGCGGGGTGGCGATGGCCTTCTTGATCGCTTCCGGATCGATCGCCACGTGCAACGGCTTGTCGTACGGCCCGTAGCAGACGGCGGGGATCAGGCCCTTCATCCGCAGCTGCCGGGCGGGGCCTTTGCCGGACTTGTCGCGCTTCTGTGCGGCCAGCGTCGAGACGTCGTGTGCCATGAAACTGCTCCTTTTTCCGGCCACCGCCGCCGCGCGGGCAGCGCGTGCATGGGTATGGCGGCGCCGGGGCTATTTCAGAAAAAACGCCCGAACTTCAAGAGGGCGGCCTTCTAGCATGCAGCGCGTCGGATCGCAAGCAGCAGCCAGGCGCTACCCTCCTCGCGGAGAGTTACACTGGAAGGGTGGAAATTGTCTGGGAGCCGCTTCTCATGCTCGCGGTCATCGTGACCTTTTGGGTGATCCGCAACCGCCGGTTCCTCTAGGGAAACGTCGTCAGCCGTCCTCGCTGAGTCTGGCATCGCGTGCCGACGCATTACGGGATCGGGGCGGCCCTAATCACCGACCAGGTCAGCGATGAGGCTGGGCAGCCTGTTGCTGCTGCTGCGCAGCTTGAGCCGCGAGCACCGCGGCCACGGCGCCTCCTGTTGCAGCAGCGGGCCCGCCGGCAGCGGCCTGTTTGCCGCTTTTCGGCTCGCACACGCAGCCGGTCATGTTGGCGATGATCACCACCGCGCTCATCTGCATGCCAAGTTCGCCGCAGTAGTTCACGCAATCGGTTCCGGCTTCCTTCCTCAGCGAATACGCGACCGGCCGTCCGGTCTCGCAGGCGAGCAAGGCGAAGGCCACGCAGGCGACTATGATGCGCATCGTTCCCCCTCTCAAAGGTCTCAATCCTCGTCGGATAATCCCGCATCCTTCAAGATGCTGCGATAGGTCCCATTCGGGATTTCACGAGCGTGGCGCCAGATTACGACGCGCCTTCCGGACGGATGCTCGTAGATGTCGTGACGCTTCCCGTGCTTCGCGAGGACGAATCCAGCGCGCTTCAATCGTCTGAGCAACTCCGCAGTTGACGCCAACTAGACTTCCATCGTGCCGATCGAAAGCGGCCGGGGAGTAGGCGGCCGCTCCCCGATTTCACTCAGGTACTCGAGCAGAGTGCTGAGAGCCGCGACAAAGTCCTTCTCTGCGCGCTTTTTGGTCGTGCCGAGGCCGTAGACGCCGGGAACTGAAGGGCTGTGGACGACCCACTTCCCTTCATCCTTCCATGCGACGTAGTCGTAGCGCCTCATCTGGAAGAAGTATTACACGAACAGCGAGCTCAGCGAGTCTGCCGAGTGGATCCGGCGGATGGCTTCGCCGAAGATCTTCGCTACCGATAACTGTTGGATTTTCTTGCAGGAAATGGCGTCTTCGCGGAGCGCGACGGTGTTGGTGACGACGACTTCCTCGATGTTCGAGGCTTGCAGCCTTTCGATGGCCGGGCCTGACAGCACCGGGTGCACCGCGTAAGCCACGACCTTGCGCGCGCCCGACTCGGCCAGCGCTCGAGCGCCGAGCGTCAAAGTCCCGGCGGTGTCGATCATGTCGTCGAGGATCAGCGCCGTCTTGCCGCGCACGTCGCCGACGATCTGCATCACCTCGGCGACGTTCGCCTTC
>VBLM01000752.1 GCA_005879095.1 Deltaproteobacteria bacterium | reverse complement strand
CTCGCGCCGATCGCGATAGCGCATAGACGACAAGCTACGCATCCTGGAACCCAGGAGGAGCGGATCTCTAGCTGTGCGCCTTGCGTGTCCGGGCCGCCTTGCGTGCCGCCGCGCGCCGCCGCGCCGGGCCCTTCGTCGCCGAGGCCTTCCTCGCCGCCCTGCTCCGCTCGTTCGCGCTGCGGCGGGCAGCCGCGGTCAGCGCCTGCTTCGACAGCGCCGGCCGCGACACAGTCCCGCGTGGTTCACGGCGAAGCGCGCCGGCAATTGCCCGCGAGCGCCGGCCGGAGGGCCGCTTGTGCTTGCGCCCAGCTGCGATGTCCTGCTCGGCTTTGCGCTCCACCTCGGCCGAAGTCTTGCCGGGTGCCGGCGGCGGAAGCTCCACCCCCGCCCGGCGCGCCTTGGAGAGGCCGATGGCGATCGCCTGCTTCGGCGACCGCGCGCCGTGCTTGCCCTCTCGAACGTGGTGGATCTCCTCGCGCACGAACTCGCCTGCAGCGGTCGTGGGTGCCTTGCCTTCCGCGATGTCTTCACGCGCCTTTTGCAGTGCCTCTTTGTCTCCCTTTTCCGGCATACCGCCTCCGTCTAAGCGTGCGCCTCGCGGGTGGTGACCTCGGCCAGCGTCTGCGCCGCCCTGCCGAGATCTTTCTGCGCTATGTCCGAGAGGCTGATCACGCCGACCAGACGCCCGTCCTCGACGCACATCATCCGCGACTTGTGGTTCCGCGCCATCAGTCTCTCGGCCAACCGGATGTCGTCCTTCGGAGTGCAGGAGATGACCTCGCGGGTCATGATCTCGCCGATCTTCGAGTGCGCCGGCAGCCCGCCCGCTACCAGCCGGATGGCGAGGTCGCGATCGGTAATCGCGCCGATCACTTTCTTCGCCTCCTCGCAAACCGGCAGAAAGCCGACGTTCTCGTCCAGCATGAGGCGCGCCGCCGACTGCGCGGTATCGTCCGGTGAGACGCATGCCACGTTTCGTTTCATGATCTCTTCGCAGAGCATGGTTTCCTCCTGGTTCAAATCCGCGAGCAACTGCAGCGCAACGCGCCGATCGGGACACGCTCGGAATGTGTCGGCGAGTCTTCAGCCTGCCACTCTCTCCAGCCGACGTTCATCTCCTTGACGAAGAAACCCCGCTCTGCCAACTGCAGAGCCGCCTTGGCGCCGAGGTGTCAGGTCGCACTCCAGCAGTAAGCGACCAGCTCCTTCTCGCGCGGGAGCTGCGGCATGAGGTCGCTCAGCTCGGCCAGCGGCGCGCTGAGCGCGCCCTTGATGTGCGCCTTGGCGAATGCATCGCGCGGCCGCACGTCGAGCAGCACGAAATCACCGCCGGCAGGCTCTCCCTTGACCCAGTGCTGGACGTCCGTCTTCTGCTTTTCGGCGCGAAGCCGATTGGCGAAGAATTCGCGGTTCGCCTTGATGTCGTCGCTGGAGAAGGTCATGGCGCATGACATGTGGCCGCGCATGCAAAAACGCAATTGGCCCCGTGAGCCTATGGTTTCCAGTCACCCGCCGGCTGCCCGACGGCGACGTTGAGCCGGTTCCAGACGTTGATGTTGGCGATGGCCAGGACCAGCGCCGCCAGCGCCCGTTCGTCGTAGTGCCGGGCGGCGTCCTTCCAGACCTCGTCGGGGACCGGGTCCTCCCGATCGCTCAGCCGGGCCCGCAATGGCGGTGAGATGTCGCGCGAGGAAGGCGCGCCGATCCGCCTCTATTCGGCGCTCAAACTCGGCTACAAGATGGTCAAATGGTTGGACGAGATCGTCTACCAGCCCGTCCGCACAGGCGGGTACGGGGAGGATCTCGGCTACGAATGGTTCGCCGGAGTGTGACGGCTGATGCCCACCTGGTTCGCACTCTTCGTCGCCGCGATGGCCACGCTCGCTGGAGCCATCGCCGCGGTGGCCGGCACCGGCGTCGGCAGTCTGGTCACGCCCGCGCTCTCGCTGCGCATCGACATGCGCGATGCGGTGCTCGCGGTCGCCGCACCGCACCTCGTTTTGAACGCGTTGCGCTTCTGGTCGGTGCGAACGTCGCTGAGCGGGAAGATCTTCCGCCGCTTCGGCCTGACCAGCGCCGGCGGATCGCTCGCCGGGGCGTTCTTGCAGCACAGCGTATCGAGCGGCTCGATCACCGCGGTGTTCGCAGTGCTGTTGATCATCGCCGCGTTGTTCGGCCTCACGGGTCTCGCCGACCGGGTGAAGTTCGGCCGCCGCGGCGCGTACGCGGGCGGCGCGCTCTCGGGATTCTTCGGCGGTCTCACCGGCGAGCAAGGCGGGCTGCGCGCGGCCGCGATGCTCGGCCTCGACCTCTCCAAGGAAACGTTCGTCGCGACCGCCACCGCAACGGCGCTGGTGGTGGACGCGGTGCGCATACCTGTCTATCTCGCGACGCGCTGGAATGAGGTGCCGCAGGTGATCGCGCCGGCCGCCGTCGGCGTGGCGGGAGTGGTCGCGGGAATGTTCATCGGCAAGCAGCTCTTCGGCAGAGTCCCTGGGGACAAGTTCAGCCGGGTGGTGTCCGCGGTGCTCCTGCTCATCGGCGCGCTGCTCGTCGTGCGCCTGCTGGTCGTGTCTGGCAAGCGGACATCGGCTTCGGTATCGAATCATGAAGATTTCGACTGGATGGAGAAGGTCAGCGACGAGCAGGACCACGCCGCAGCGGTTTTCGCAGAGTGAGCGCCCAAACTCACAAGAGCCGCGGCTGTGTCGAGACGACCTTCGCTGCGCGACATGCTTCCATCTTCGCCCGGCCGTAGACGAGTTCGGCGAAGTGCTGGTTGTGCGCGCGGCAGAGCAGCCGCATCGCATCCGCGGCATGAGTGTGTGTGCAGGCGAAGCCCTCGACGTGGTCGA
>VBLM01000750.1 GCA_005879095.1 Deltaproteobacteria bacterium | reverse complement strand
TCGAAGGCGCGGATCTTCTCCACCAGATCGCCGAAGAACTCGAGCCGCGCCGGCTGCGCGTCGAGCGGCGACCAGACGTCGAAGACGCCGCCGCGGACCGCGAAGGTGCCGGGGTCCTCGACCAGCGGCGTCTTGATGTAGCCGGCGGCAGTCAGCTTGCGGGCCAGCTCGTCGCGGTCCTGTTCCATCTCCAGCGAAACCAGCATCGACCGTTTGTCGAGCGCCGCCCGCGGCAGCACCCGCCGGGCCAGGCCGCGCACCGAGGAGACGACCACCGCAGCGTCCGCGCCGAGGTGCAGCCGGAACAGCGAGGCCAGCCGCTGCTGCGCGACCATCCGGTCGGGCGAAATGCCCTCGTACGGCAGCACTTCGTCGGCCGGCAACCGCACCGCGTCGAGCCCGAAAAACCTCAAGTCGCGCTCGAGCGCCTCGGCCGCCTCTTCGTCCGGCTCGATGCAGACCAGCGGCCGTTTGACTGCCTGGAACAGCCGCGAAAGCGCATGTCCGCGCGCGGCCCCGAACAGACCGCGCGCGCGCAGCTTCCGCCGGCCCCCGCGGACGGCTTCGACGAACTCTTCGAGCGCCGTGGCGCTGCCCTTCGGCTGCTCGACGGCAAAAGTCCGTGAGGCTCTTTGCGTTTCCGTTTCCAAAGCACACGACCGCCTCCGCGCAGGTGCGCGGGGCGGGGGTGGCAAGGTGTAAGCTGCCCGCGCTTTGCTTGCAATCCGGGGGTCATGGAGATCATTCACTGCGACGACCGGCATCTCCGCGCGCTACTCGAAGACAGGCAGGGGCTCGAGCGCCGTCTGAAAGCCGCGATCCCGGAAGGGCTGATCGAGCTGGAGTTCGCGGAAGCATTCCGGTACTCCCTGAACGAGTTGCTGCGGCGGCCCGATCTGTTCGGGTTCTGGACCGCCCTCTTCGTCCTGGAAAATCCACGGACCATCTGCGGGATCGGCGGTTTCAAGGGGCCCCCGGGCGCCGACGGCGCCGTCGAAATCGGATACAGCATCGCGCCGGGCTTTCGCGGCCGGGGCCTCGCGACCGAGGCTGCGCGCGAGCTGGTCCGTCTCGCCTTCGCCGATCCGCGCGTCCTCGTGGTCGTCGCGCACACGTTGGCGGTGTGGAACGCGTCGACGCGGGTCCTGGAAAAGAACGGCTTCGGATTCGTCCGCGAGCTGGTCGATCCGAAAGAGCATCCCGACCCGATCTGGCGATGGGAGCTTCAACGCAGGTGATCGAATCCACGTCGCGCGGGCAACGGGCGCGGCACGCCGAGCTCGGTCAGCTGGATGCCCGGTGCGCGGGTGATCCGGCCGACTTCCACACACTTCACTACCCGCTGGAGGGCCGCCACTCTCGCGCGCGGCACGCTCCAGATCAGGGCGTAGTCCTCACCCCCCGAGAGCGCCAGCTCCATTCCGTGGGGCAGCGCCCGCGCAGCCGGGCCGAGCGGAAGCGCGCTGCACTCGACTACCGCGCCGACTCCGCTCGCGTCACACAAATGCCCGAGATCCTGGACGAATCCGTCGCTCACATCGATGGACGCCGAGGCGAACGGCCCTGCCTTCATCCCGGCGTCGACCAGAGGAACCGGCCGTCGCTGCGCTTTCGGCGCGCCCGGCGCAGCGGCATCGCCCAGCTTTCCGGCGACGACCAGCGCGTCACCAGGCCGGGCGCCGAATCGGGTCAGCGGACGGCGTGCCTCACCCAGGGCGGTGATGGTGATCGACCACTCGGAAGAGCGCGTGACATTTCCGCCGACCAGCTTGCAGCCACTGCTGGTGGCGAGCTTTGCCATGCCCCGCGCGATCCGCTCCGCGAGCCGCGCCGTTCGCGGCGGCACGCCCAGCGCGCAGAGGAACCAGCGCGGCTTCGCGCCGGCCGCGGCCAGGTCCGACAGATTTACCGCGAGCGCCTTCCAGCCCACGTCCTCTGGCGAAAAGCGCGGCAGCGTGAAGTGGACGCCCTGGACGACCGCGTCGGTCGTGGCGACCAGCTGCATTCCGCGCGTCACCTTGACCGCCGCACAGTCGCTCCCGACCCCCTCACCGCCGCCAAACGGCTTCAGGAAGATGTCGATCAGTTCGAACTCGGAGGGCAATTTAGTTGCGCGACATGTCCATGGCCGTGCCGGGAGGCTCGATGGGCAGGATCAACGTGAATGTCGAACCCTTGCCGGCCTCGCTCTGTACCGACACTTCGCCGCCGTGCGCCTCGACGTAGCTCTTGACGATGGAGAGCCCGAGGCCCGCGCCGCCGTACTCGCGAGAGGCTGACGAGTCGACCTGGAAGAACGTCTCGAACACTTTCGGCTGCACGTCCTCGGGGATGCCGATGCCGTTGTCGGTGACCGAGATCTGGAAGAATCCGCCGGAGCTGCCGAACGGTCCGGATCCTGCCGGCGCGCGCTGGGCGGGACCGGTTTCGACGCTGATATGCCCGCCCGCCGGCGTGAACTTGACCGAGTTGCTCAAAAGATTGACCACGCACTGGCGGACCTTGTCGCTGTCGACGACGACCTTCTGCACCGCCGGCGACACGTTGCTGGTCAGCTGCAGATTCTTCTTCAGGCTCTGCGGCAGGACCGATTCCATCGCGCTCTGCACCACGTCGTCGAGCACCGTCGGCTTGCGCACAAGCTGCACGCCGCGGGCCTCGATGCGCGAGAGATCGAGAATGGAAGAAATGAGCCGCAACAACGACTCGCCCTTCTCGAGAATGGTCTTGAGATAATCCTTCTGCTCGTCGTTGAGCTCGCCGGCGAGGCCCGCGAGCAGCATCTCGGAGTACCCGATGACGCTGGTCAGCGGCGTGCGCAGCTCATGCGACACCGTCGCCAGGAAGTTGGACTTGAGTCGTGAAAGCTCCTGCAGCCGCTCGAGCGCGTCCTGCAGCTTCTTGTTCTTCTCCTGCACTTCCCGATAGCTCTCGGTGACGCTCTCGATGTGCAGCTGCGAAGAGATCATCGCCCGATGCGAGGTGAACACCAGCACGTCCACAATGCGCGCGAAGTGCTCCATGATCCGCCGCACGGTGGTCTCCGGCGCGCGCCGGATGCGGTCGATCAGCTCCTTAGCCTTGTGCAGGTCGAACTCGCCCTCG
>VBLM01000152.1 GCA_005879095.1 Deltaproteobacteria bacterium | reverse complement strand
TGCACGCGCAGCTTGCGCGCCTCGCAGCCTTCGCCGGCGATCAGCAGCTAGAGCTTCGGACGCGCGCGCGCGAGCGAGAGGAACGCGAGCACCAGATCCTGGTGGCCGCGATCGGGCCCGTCGCAGGGCGAAGCCGCGACCACCCAGTGGATGGCGGGATCGAGCATCGGCGGGAAGATCGTGGCCGCGCGCAGATCGTGATTCACGTCGAGCAGGCTGCGCAGCACGCAGGTGCTGGAAGCCGGCGCGCCGTGAGCGATCAGCGCCTCGCGGACCGAGGAGCCGCCGCACAGCGTCCGGCTCGCCATTCGCGCGGCGTGCGCGGTGAGCGAGCCGAGGTCCTCGCGGCCCGCCTGCACCAGCAGCGGAATGTCGAGCAGCTTGGCGACCACGCCGGCCTTCAGGTGGTTATGCCGCGCATGCACGATACTGGGCTTCATGCGGTACAACTCGCGGGCGAGGCCGACGATGGAATCGGTCTGCACGCCCTCGACGCGGTAGCCGTACTCGCGCATCGCCTCGGCGACGTTGCGATCGGGAACACCGACGAAGGCGATTTTCCTGATTGGATTCCGCATTGATCCACCCCCTTGACCCGCCGCGTGCAAGGTGTGAATTCACACCCGAGGCGGCAAGGGGGCGATCGCCCGCCGAGTGTTCTATTTCAGAAGCTGCGGGTACGCCGTCCAGCTGCACTGCCCCGCGGCGGCAGACCGCGGCGCCATCAGCGACCCGTCGCGTCCGACCCAGGACATGACGGGAAGATTCGAGACCGCCACGCAGCCGCACGACTTGCCCGTCGACGCGGCAATGATCTCCACGCTTCCGGCGCACGATCCCTGCGGACCCCAGCTCGCATAGGCCTTTCCGTCGCGGACCAGGGCGAGCCCGTTCTGCGCGCGCGACTGGAGCCAGTCCGGAAGCGGCTGGACGCCGGCCTTCCCGTCGGCGTAGATGCCCGCCATCACCGTCTGGAACATCGCCATACCGTGCGAGCCCGCACCCCAGGTGCGCGCGACGAGGCTTCCGTCAGCGAGGATGTTGAAGTCGGCCGCGGGGGCGGTTGAGAACCAGCCGGTCACCGCAGTGCCGTCGCGCCGGAGCCACCGCGCCGCGGTCGCCGCCGTATTGTTGTACTCCTGCGCGAAGACGAGGACGTCGCCGGACAGGCTCACTGCCAGGTTGCTCGCCGTCCTTCGGTCGGCGTCGTCGATGAGGACGCCGGCGATCTCGAGGTTGCCCGCCTTGTCATACCGCTTGTACGTGCTCTGCCAGGTCGCCGCGTTGAAATCGCCGCCCTGGTGGTGCGAGTCTACCGTGACGACTCCGCCGCTCGGATCGACGCCGAACGCCGCGCTGTCGCGCGGGCCGCTCGGGCTGTACGTCGTCACGCCGATGGAGCCCATGGTGTGCACGCCTTCGTGGGAGTACATGTCGAACCAGGTGCTGCCGTCGGGAGCGATCTTGAACACGGTGAATCCCGAGGGCTGGCTGAGGACGACGCCGCCGACCTCGTCGTTGCCGACGCCCGTCGAGGCGATCTTCGTGCCCTGTGCGTTGAACAGGTCGTAGACCGGGAACGGCGGGCCGTCTCCCGCCCAATGGCCGACGAAGAGATTGCCGATCCCGTCGTCTGCGACGCCCGACATGCACGGACCCTGCGTCGTCTCCAGCGCGACCGGCGCGACCGCTGCAGGCACGAGGCCGGCGCACTCGTCCTGCGGCGGCGGTGGCGGCGGAGGAGGTGGCGGCGGCCCTGCGACGAAGGCGACCGCGGCCGTCTGGTCCTTGTTCATCTCGACGACACAGGCACCGGCCGGCACCGGCAGCGGAAGACATTCGGCGGTCCACGCCGCGGACTGCGGCGGCAGCGCGCTCAGTTGAACCCGCGTCCCCGCCGCATAGCTGGCCGCGCAGGTGTTCCCGCAATCGATCCCGGTGGGCGACGACGTCACCGAGCCGCTCCCGCTGACCGTCACGGTAAGCTTGAACGTCTGCGGCTGAAAGCCGATCGGCTGAAAGCGCGCTTGTCGACACTCATCGTGACCGTACAGGTGGCGGCGCCGCTGCAGGCGCCTTCCCAGGCCGAGAAGGACGCGTTGGCGCCCGCGGCCGCGGTGAGCGTGACCTGCGTCCCCTCCGCGAAGCTCGCGCTGCAGATCGAGCCGCAGTCGATGCCGCCAGGCGACGATGTCACGGTCCCGCCGCCGCTCGTGGTGACCGTGAGCAGATGAGTGACGGGACCGCCGCTGTGCGAGGACTGATCGGGCATCGAGCTCTTGCCGCAAGCCAGGGCGAGAACGCAAACGATCGCGATTCTGGGCATGGAACCCCCCGATATCAGGGCAGAAAATAGACATTCGTCGGAGTCGAAACGAGAGTCAGGCGCTCGCCTGCACCGCGTGGCCGAGCAGGACGCGACGGATCCGGTCGACCCCGCCGCCTTCGCCGGGCGTTAGCGCGATGGCAGCCAGGTAGACCGCGAGATACGAAACGCCCGCCGCGCAGAGCGCCAGGAACGGCCGCGGCCCGGCCGCCGAGTGGCGCGCGATCAGCACCGCCGGGACGCACGCCACCAACGACGCCGCGCCGATGACGCCCAGCTGTCCCCACGGCAGCACTTCGCGCCAGGTGGCATCGAGCATTCGGCGGGCCTTGTCGAGCATCGCCACGCGCATCACGGACTCCGCGAGCGCATGCCCGGTGATTGCGCCGATCATGCCGAACGCGTGCATTCCGACCAGCACCACCGGCACCGTCACCAGCAGTCGCCAGAAGAAGATGCGGAAAAGGTACTTCGTTTGTCCGACCGCGCGCAGCGTGCCGTCGAGCGGCAGCGAAGCGAAGGGCGTCATGAGAATCGCGATGCGGAAGATCGGCACGCTCGCGTCGTAAGTGTGCGTGAACAGCGCCGGGATGAAGAGCGACGCGGCCGCCACCATGCCGGCGGTGAAGGGAAAGAAGACGGCCGCCAGGCGCAGGTTCGCGTCATGAAAGAGATGCACGCGCTGCGCGCCTGCGCCCGGCTGCGCGAGCCGGACCTGGAGGATGTCGCTGATCGGAGAGTAGAGTAAGTTTACAATTGGCAGCTGGAAGCAACCTTGCGCGTAGATGGCGAAAGCCGCCGCGTCCACACTCCAGCCCACCGCCCACTGGTGGAATGTCCTCTGCGGGATGTCGAGCAGGATCGCCGCGCCGAACGGCAGCGCGTACGCGAGCTGTTCCTTCCACAGCGGCCAGTCGACGCGCGGCCGCCCGTGCCGGAGGAAGAACGCCGTCTGCACGACGAAGCGCGCGAACGCGTGCAGCACGTAGGCCCAGAAGAAGCCGCGCAGACCGAGGCCGAGCAAGAGCGGCACGACCGACGCGAGCACCCGGAATGCATCCGAGAGAAAGATGATCCACGCCGCGGAGCGGACCTTGCCCTCGGCCGTGAGGTGAATCTCGAGCGGCGAGCCCGCGATCATGAACATCGTGATCAGGGCCATCGGCAGCCCGAACTCGGACAGCTCCGGGTTGCCGAACTGCTTCGCGACGAGGAACCGGCCCGCGTAGAGCGCCGCGGCGCAGAGCGTGCCCGTCACCGTCAGCGAGATGGTGGTCTGCGTCAGCCAGACCTGCTCGCGGCCGTCCTTGCGCGGAATGAAGTAGTAAAGGCTCTGCGCGAGGCCGAGTTGCAGCATGTAGTACGCGGTGGTGACGACCAGCCAGACCTGCTTGTAGGTGCCGAACTCGGCCTGCGGCAGAAGACGCGTGAGGATCAGCGGCAGCGCGAAGCCCAGCACGGTCGCGCCGGCGCGGCCCAGCATGAGCGGGCCGGCCTGTCCCAGGATCCCCCTCGGTTTCATGCGCTACTGACCCATCTGCTCGAGGTGACGCTTGCCTCTTGATGCGAACGTTCTCGATCCGGCGCCTGCGGCGCCTCCACCAAGGGGGAGCTCGCTCCCCCCTGGACCCCCCAACTGCCATGATCGGCAAAAGCGAGCATTGGTCAGCCGTGCGCAAACTTCTCCGCCGACGCCGTCTCCTCTTTCTCGAAGTTGGTGGGCCGCGCTCCCATCACCGGCTTCTGCAGCCCGAGCATGCCGAAGGTGTCGTCGAACTGGCAGGCGATCAGCGGCTTCGAATAGAAACCGAGGGCGCCCATCGACGAGGCTTCCCACAATACCTTGCGCTTCAGAGCAAACGGATCGGCGCCGGGCACATTGGGCATGTCCTCGGTGGTGACGGCGCTGATGAATCCTTCGGCGCGCAGCGCCTGCGCCACGCCCGCGCTGTAGTAGCCGTTGCAGTAGGCAAAATGGCGGACGGTCTGGTGCACGCCCTTCTCGAGGACGGCCTTGCATTGCGCGATTTCGCGCCGCGCTTCGCTCAGCTTCGCGTGCGTCAACACCGTGTGGTCGGCGGTGTGCGCGCCGGTGACGATGCCGTGGGCATCCATCTCGCGCAGCATCTCCCAGGTCATCGGCAGCTGGCCGTCGGGGATCTTTTCGCCCTTGAGACCGAGACGCTCCTCGAGTGCTTCGGCGAGATCGAGCAGGCCCGGCGTCGGGTAATGCGCGATCAGGCGTTCCAGTGCGCCGTGCGGATCGGCGCCGCCCTCCAGCGCGTCGGTCAGCCAGCGCTCGCCGCGCCCGCCGACGCCGACCGCCACCGGTCCGATGCCGCGCTCGCGCATGCGGGCCAGCGCGGCGTAGAGGCGATCGTGGCCCAGCCGCCGTTCGGTGCCGATCAGTGCCGAAGGCACGTAGACCACCGCGGGCACACGCATGTCGCACATCACCGGAAAGGCGTGGGTGTAGACGTCGCGATAACCGTCGTCGAACGTGATCACCGCCACGTCGCGCGCGGCGGCGCGGCTGCCGTCGAGGACCGAGAGCGCGTCGTCGAGCGGGACGATGTCGTGCGTCTCCTGCAGCACTTCGAGGTGCCGCCGGAAGGTGTCCTGGGCGATGTTGAGCGAAGCCAGGCTGCGCTTTTCCTCGAGCGCGAAATCCTTCACCACCCGGTGGTAGCTGAGGATCAAAACGCGCCGTCCGCCCACCGCGCGCCGCTGCACGGTGGAGAGCAGCTCGCGCGCGCCGGACCAGTGCAACGCCAGCGCCGCAGCACCTTTCGCGGCGCGCCGCGCCATCAGCACCGCACGTTCTTTCAGCCGCTCCATCCGCTCCCTCCCCCGCCCCACGGCCGCGAGAATCTGTGCACTGCCGGCCGTCACGGCTCCTGCAAGATCTTGAACAACCCTTTCGGGCCGCGCGCCTGCAGGATCCGCCGCGCTTTGCGCATTGCGGCGAGCGCGTCTTTGGGCAGTGCCGCCTTGATCGTTTCGCGGGCGAACAGTGACGCGCTCAATGCTTGTCGCGCAGTCCGCCCGCGAATGCCGCGCCAGAGGCGCAGCTGGATGGTCCAGCGCTCGCCGCGCGCCCACTCGCCTTTGTAGCCCTCGTTGCCGCGCAGGAAGTCGAATTCCTGGTGACCCTCGGCGAACGCGTCGGAGACTGTCTTCGCCAGCAGCACCAGGCCGACCGAGCGCGACGCCCAGTTCGGGTCGTAGCCGGACTGGTAGTAATTGAACTTGCCGCCGTGTACGACTCCGTACACCGACGCAACCGGACGGCGCGCTGCGTAGAGCGTGTACATCCGCAGCCCACCAATTTGCGCCAGCCGCTGCGCGGCTTCCCGGTGGAAGGCTTCGTGGCTCGCGTCGCTCAGCCCGTCGGACCCGCCTTCGACGGCCCAGCGTGCACGGTGCAGCTCGAGGAATTCTTCGGTCGCTTTCGTCGCCTCCTGCGGCGTGCGCGCGCAGGCGATCGAGACGCCGGGCTGGCGGAAGAGCCACTTCTCGCGGCGCTTGAGATTCTCGCGGCGGCTCAGTCCCTGAAGATAGCTCTCGTATGTACCGGCCAGCGGAAGGTTCGGGCAGACGAACCGCAGCCGCGAGTCGCGCACCACGCCGCCGGTCGGCCGCGAGGGTGCGAACCGGGATACGATCTGCCCGGCAGTGAAGCTCTCGCGCCACAGGCCGTCGAGGTCGCACAGATCCCAATTCAAGTTCATCAGCGCGGTCAGGCAGTGATCGAGCACTTCACGCTCGCGCCCCGGCTCGGCCAGCGCGTCGAGGTAGTCGCAGCCGGTGTCGCCGTCGCCGAGAAACGCGATGCGCGTCACCGGCACGCCGCCGAGCGCGATTCGTTCGGCGAACAACGGCAAGATGCCGATCAACCTGCCACCCTCGCGGACGCAGATGGTCCGCAGCTCGCGCCCGCCGCCGAAATGCTTCCACCACGGCTCCAGCCAGTCGGGCGAGAGGAACATGCAGCCGGCGCGGGCTCGGGCGTTCAATGCGCGCCACTCGTCGGTGCCGGGGGGGCCGACCTCGGTATTGATCGGCTTCACTTCGATGACGGGGGCTGCTTGCGTCACGCGAGCAGCTCCCGCACGCAGGAGGCGACGTGCTCGGCGTCGGCCGGCGAAAGATCCTGATGGACCGGCAGCTCCAGCACCCGTTCGCGCAGCTTGTCGACGTCGGGGAAGAGCCCGCTCGCGACCGCCGGATGGCGCAGGCGCCAGAAGTCGACCGTCTCCACGCCGCGCGCGAGCAGCCGCGCCATCGCGCCGGCCTTGTCCTCGACCGGCATCGGATAGAAGAGCGGGCACACGCCCGGCTTCAGCTCGCCGGTGATCGGCGGCGCCACGTCGCGCAGCATCGCGTAGAGCAGGAAGTAGTTGCGCCGGCGCCGCTCGACGATGCCGGCGAAATCCTGGTTGCGCAACACCAGGTGGCTCGCTGCGCTCATCCCGAGGTGCACGTCCGCGATGTTGAAATGTTGGGTGCCGGTCGAGACCCGCTCGACGTTCGCGCGCGAGACGAACCACCGTCCCGCATCGCGCATCGCCTGCCGCGCGCGACGGCCGACTTCGCCGGTGCGCAATTCCAGATTCGACAACAGGCTGCCGATCAGGTGCGACGCAGTCGACGGAATCGGCGGCGGGACCGCCGGCGGCAGCGTATCCAGCTTGCGCGCGAACTCGCCGCGCGCGAGCAGCAGTCCGCCGTTGGGCACCGGCAGCGTCTTGTAGAGGCAGAAGACGGAGACGTCGCCGAACGAGCCGAGCGGCTTCTCGCCGTCGCGCGAAAGCAGTGCGAGCGCGCAGTCCTCGATCACCGGAACGCCGAGGTCATTTGCCAGCTGCCGGGCCGCGGCCATGTCCTGCGGGAAGCCGGCGTAGTGGATGACGTAGAGCGCGGCGATGTTCTGCGCCTTGGCGCGCGCGTCTTCGAAGTCGCAGTGCATTTGC
This sequence comes from Deltaproteobacteria bacterium, assembly GCA_005879095.1. GTDB lineage: Bacteria > Myxococcota > Myxococcia > Myxococcales > 40CM-4-68-19 > 40CM-4-68-19. The sequence goes on along the minus strand of VBLM01000152.1, from coordinate 1,703 downwards.
GCATCGACGCGGAAGAAGACCGGCTTGACGCCTGCCGCCAGCAGCGTCTCCAGCTCGACGCCGTGGTGATACGCCGGCATGAGCACGCGCTCGCCCGCCAGGCCGAGCAGGCGGATCGCGTCCCACACCGCGTTGCGCGCGAAATAACGGTAGCGCAGCGCCGGCTGGTCGAACGGGAACACCAGCGGCACCGCCGCCGCCGGCCGCGGAAAGAGCATGTGCGGCCAGGTCGTCTGCATGCACGGCACCGTCCGCGTCGGCGCCGGAGCGCGCTCGCCCTGCCCTTCGGCGACGCGAAGCCGCTGCGCTGTGTTGACCATCGTTCAGTGCTCCTTCTTGAACAGCGCCCGCAGCACCGGCCACGCCGTGAACCGCGCCGCGTGGACGAGCCTGCCCTTCTGTGTCGGACGGAAGATGGTCAGCCAGGTGTGCGTCCTCAACTCCGACTCCCAGTCCAGCTTCCAGTCCATGCAGGGGCCGAGGAAGTCGAACTCGCGCAGGCCGCGCTCGCAGGAATCGCGGATGGCTTCGCTCACCAGCTGCTGGCCGGGCGAGTGCTCGTGCAGCGATTCGTCGTAGCCGATCTTGATCAGGTAGTGCCGTTGAGCGTGCACCACGCTCAGGTGCGCCGCGATCGGTTTATCCTTCAGCCGGAGGATACCGAGCGCGAGCGCCTTGCGTTTCGCCGCGTCGCGCGCGATCTGCGTGTAGAACCCGACCAGCTCCGGCCGCTGCGCGATCGCGGTGCCGTCGCGGCCCTTCCACCCGCTGGCTTCGATGTCGAAAAAGTCCGCCAGCGCCTCGTCGCCCTCGGTGAGCTCGTACTTGACCTGCCCCAGCTCGGCGAGCCTTCGCTTCCGACGGCGCAGGTTCTGCCGGAACTTTCCCTCCAGCGCCGCTTCGACGTCGGCGTACTTCTTCGGCAGCGCCAGATAGGGCGAACGCAGCGACACCCAGAGGCCGCACGGGTGGCCGGCCTTTTCGGCGAGCTCGCGCAGGCGCCAGTCGGGCGCGCCGCCGGGCAGATCGCGCAGCCGCAGCCGGTCCCAGCCGGCCTCCTGCTGCAATCTCTCCCAAATCAAGTCGAGCCCTGCTTGCCAGCCGCGGCCGAGCAGCAGGCCACCCCGCTGCGAGTGGTCGTTCACCGGCAGCGCCCAGGTCGTCATCGGGACGAAACACGTGTCCGCGCTTCGTTCGCGCGTCTCGATGAGCGGCACTGCCGCGGCGATCTCGCGGCCGGCCCGAGCCACGAACGTACGCAGCGTCGCCCCTGGCGCAAAGTTCTCGATGTACGCGCGCATCCACTCGTGCCGCAGCATCGGCTCGTCATGCGGCCCGGCCCCCAGCGCGGCATTCCAGGCCTTTTCGAGCTGCACGAATCCGTCGCGACCTTCGACGACTTCGACGCGAAGCTCTTCCGGTTGCAGCTTGACCGCGACGCTCATCGTGCGCCCCGACCGAAAATGACCGTCTTGACGGTGTGGAAACAGATCGCGAGATCGAGGAACAGTGACTGATGTTGTACGTAGTATAAATCGTATTCGAGCTTGGCCCGCGCGTCGTCGACCGTCGCGCCGTACGGGTAGCGAATCTGCGCCCACCCGGTGATGCCCGGCTTCACCGCCTCGCGCAGGCCGAAGAACGGGATCTGGGTCTTCAATTGCTGCACGAAGAACGGCCGCTCCGGCCGCGGTCCGACGAAC
>VBLM01000751.1 GCA_005879095.1 Deltaproteobacteria bacterium | reverse complement strand
AACCGCCCGTGCGTCCTGGTCGGGACGGGTCCCGACGCGCTGGCGGCCGCCGCGGTGGTAAAGATTCTCGGCAAACGCGAAGGCGGCCGCGACGTCGCTCTCGCGAAGCATGCAAGATTCGATAATCCCGTGATTATCGAAAAAGATCCCTTGTGGCTGACCGCAGCGATGCTCCTCGGCCACGACGATTTGCAAATTCCGCAGCACGACGACTTCGCGCTCCGGCTCGGCGCGCTGATCGCCGGTCTCGCGCGCGGCGGAGCCGACAAGCTCACGATCCTTCCCAGCCCGCGCCTGAAGTCCGTCGGCCCGTTCGTCCAGCGGCTCCTCGACCGCGTAGTCGTGATCGACGGCGAGCCGAACGGAAAGAAGAGCGATTACGCCATCGATCGCTTTTTCATCTCGATGGCGCTGGCGAGCGAGCAGCACGACATGACGTATCTCGCCGAAGCCGGCCATCCCGTCGTGCAGTGGAAGCTCGATTCGCCGGGCGACATCGGCGCCGAGATCGTCCGCTGGCAGATCGTCAAAGGCCTTCTCGACCAGCTCCTGCCGCCGCCGCCAACCGTGGCCGGCACGCCTGCGCCGGCCGAGCCGTCCTTGCGCGCGAAGGGCCTCGCGCTGTTCGCTCCGGCCGACCACGCGCAGGTCCTGCGCAAGGCGGCCGGCACCCTGGGTCCCCAGGCCGCCGTCTCCCCTGCAGGATGGATCGCCGCGCATCTCGCGCTCGCCGATCCGGGCGATCACGTCGTGCTCGGCGCGTGGCTGCCGGCGGAAACCGAAGACGAGCTCACCTCGGTGCAAGGCGCGATCCGCAACGTCACGAAACTCGCGTGCACCCGATCGTTCGAGTACATCCGCCCCGATCCGCGCGGAATGTTCCTGCTGCTCACCAGCGGCGACGCGCCCGACTCGAGTCTTCCCGCGGGACGAGCGCTTCGCGTCCACACCGAAGACGGCGATCCTGCGAAGATCATCGAATCGCTCCGGGACGCGGCGAAGATGCTCTCGAAAAAATAAGGGGGAACCGCATGCAGTTGGCGATGCTCGGCCTGGGCAAGATGGGCGGCAACATGGTGCAGCGGCTCCTCGGCGGAGGCCACAAGGTGGTCGCCTACGACGTCGATCCCAGGCGCCCGGCGGAGTTGGCGGCGCTGGGCGCGGCGCCAGCCACCACGCTCGACGAGGTCATCGCCGCGCTGCAGCCGCCGCGCGTCTGCTGGGCGATGGTGCCGGCGGGCAAGATCACCGAAGAGCTGGTGAATTCACTGGCCGCGCGGATGCAGAAGGGCGACATCATCATCGATGGCGGAAATTCGAACTTCAAGGATTCGCAGCGGCGCGCCAAAGAGCTGGCCGAGCGCGGCATCCACTTCTGCGACGCCGGCACCAGCGGCGGCATCTGGGGCCTCAAGGTCGGCTACTGCCTGATGGTGGGCGGCGCGCCCGAGGCGTACGCGATCATCGAGCCGGCCCTGAAGACGCTCGCGCCGGAGGGCGGGCTGATGCACACCGGCCCGGCCGGCAGCGGACATTTCGTCAAGATGGTGCACAACGGAATCGAATACGGCTTGATGACCGCGTACGCGGAAGGTTTTGAAATTTTGAAAACCTCGCCGTTCGGGCAACTCGACTTACCGAAAATCGCCGGCATCTGGCGCAACGGGAGCGTGGTGCGAAGTTGGCTGCTCGATCTGTTGCACGACGCGTTGGAAAAAGATCCCGGCCTCGACGGCATTCGCGGCTACGTCGAAGACAGCGGCGAAGGGCGCTGGACGGTGCAGGCGGCCATCGACCAGAATGTCCCCGCGCCGGTGATCACGTTGAGCCTGCTGATGCGCATCGCTTCGCGGCAGGACGAGTCGTTCAGCGCGAAAGTGCAGGCCGCGCTGCGCAACGAGTTCGGCGGCCACGCCGTGAAAAAGAGCTGACGCAGATGCCCTACGTCCCCGAGCACGACGAAATTCCCAATCCGCTCCGGCCCGGGCTGCGCGCCGAGACGGCCCCGGAGCCGTGCGCGGTCGTCATCTTCGGCGCCAGCGGCGACCTCGCCCACCGCAAGCTGGTGCCGGCCTTGTACAACCTCGCGGCCGGCGCGCATCTGCCGGCGGCGCTCGGCATCGTCGGCGTTTCCAAATCCGAATACGCGCACCAGGAATTTGCAAAGAACATGCGCGAGGCGGTGGGAAAGTTCTCGCGCACCAAGCCGATCGACGAAGAAGTCTGGCAGGACTTCGCCGCCGGCATGCGCTATGTCGCCGGCTCGTTCGACGACGCGCAGACATTCACGAAATTGAAGGCGCAGCTGGAGGAACTGGACCGCACGCGCGCCACGCGGGGCAACCGGCTTTACTATTTCGCCACCCCGCCGAGCACGTTTCCGACGCTCTTGCACCAGCTCAAGGTCGCCGGCTTGATCAATCCGCCGCTCGATCCAGCCTTCACGCGGGTGGTGATCGAGAAGCCGTTCGGCCGCGACCTCTCCTCGGCGCGCCAGCTCAACCGGCTGGTGCTCGAGACCTGCGACGAGAAGCAGGTCTTCCGCATCGATCATTATCTCGGCAAGGAGACCGTCCAAAACCTGTTGGTCTTCCGATTCGGTAATTCGATTTTCGAACCGGTCTGGAATCGCCGCTACGTCGACCACGTCGAGATC
>VBLM01000746.1 GCA_005879095.1 Deltaproteobacteria bacterium | reverse complement strand
GTGGGCCCGCAACGTGGCGCCTGCGGCGCATCCTGGATCGGGTTCATGCCCCCACATTCAAGACCGGCGCGCCCGGAATGCAAGTTTCACTGTCTTGACCCAAGGGGATACGCGTGTTACTCGCGCCGCCTCCATGCTCCGCTCGTTCTGTTTCGCCGCCGCCCTCTGCGTCACCACGGCGACCGCGCTCGCCCAGACCGCGCCGCCCCCAAGAAGAAGCGGCCGCCACAGAATCCGTCCGCCAGCGAAACCAAGGCGCCGTCGACCTCGGCCAAGACCGGCGAGCAGGGCACGGCGGCGGCCCCGGAGACGGCCGCGACCGCTCCGGCGACCGCGCCCGCTCCAGCCGCGGGGCCTGCCGTCGAAGTGACCAAGCCGCCCCTCCCCGCTTTCGACTCCGAGGAATTCCGCCGTCAGGTGATGGAGGAAGTCCGCAAGGAGCTGCAGAAAGCCAAGGACGAGGTGAAGCAGGAGACGGCCTGGGTCGAGCAGGACTCGCAGGCGCGCGTGCAGGACAGCGAGGCGGTCGAGGCGCTCAAGCAGCGCGTCAACCTCTTCCAGCCGCACGGCTACCTCCGCATGCGGGGTGAGTTTTTCAACGACATGAACCTCGGCCGTGGGCCGGACCCCTCAGGGCACTACCTCTTTCCCGGCCCCTTCATCGGCACCGGCGGCAACAACAGCCAGTCGGACGCGAATTTCCGCTTCCGCTTCGAGCCCACGCTCGAAGTGAGCGAAGACCTCTCCATCTATTTCCAGGCCGACATCCTCGACAACGTCCTGCTCGGCTCGGACCCCGCGACCGACGCGTACCTCGACCCGTTCACGCCGCTTTCGGTGCTCGCCGCGCGGCGCGGGTCGGGCGTGGTCAACGTCAAGCGCGTCTGGGGCCGGGTCAACACGCAGCTCGGCGAGTTCCTCTTCGGCCGCATGGGCTACCACTGGGGCCTCGGCATCCTCCACAACGACGGCAACTGCCTCGACTGCGACTTCGGCGACACCTACGACCGCATCGCCTTCGCGCCCCGCGAGTTCAAGGGCCACCACCTCTCGGTGATGCTGGACCTGCTCGACAAGGGCCAGACCACCACCGGCGACAAGGGCGAGCTCGGCCGGACTGTCGATCTCGACACGCTCGACGACGGCTATCGCCTGGCGGTGGAAGTGACCCGCGTCGACACGCCGGAAGAGGTGAAGCGCAAGCTCGACGCCAACCAGTGGGTCTTCAACTACGGCCTGCTGCTCGACTACCGCACCCAGCCGTGGGACACGCCGGTCGCGACCACGGTGGCGGGCAGCGAGCGGTCGAGGGTCGTCCGCCGCGCGGCGAAGCTCTACCAGCCCGACGCGTTTCTCTCGTTCAAGCGCAAGAAGTGGCGGCTCGACGCGGAAGTGGCCGGCACCTTCGGCAGCGTGGGGACCCACCAGTCGGTCGAGTTCGACACGCTGGCGCTCGACCCGGTGGTGGCCACGCAGTTGACGCAGTCGGTCACCTTCACCCAGTTCGGCGGCGCGCTGCAGACCGACGTGGCGCTGGGCGCGACCGACGCGGTGCTGCTCGGATTCGAGTACGGCGCGGCCTCGGGTGATCGCGGCGCGTACGGATTCGGCGCGCGCCCGTGGCGCTCGGGCAGCGGAAACGTGCAGCCCACCGCGCCCGGCGAGACCTCGTTCCGCTCGGCCGGCCCGGGCGACATCGACGGCGGCCACCTCGACTACACCTCGCTCGATCGCCCGCACGCCCGGATCAACAACTTCGTCTTCAACCGCGCCTTCAACGTCGACATGATCCTCTTCCGCAACCTGATCACGTCGGTGACCTCGGCGTGGTACGCGAAGCCGTCCTTGCGCTGGCGGCCGACGGGGCGCAAGAGCGGCGGCGGCGACGACACCGGATTCGAGCTGCTCGTCTCGGCGCTGTACTCGCAGGCCTGGTTCGACGAGAACACGCCCGGCAACGCCAAGCCGCTCGGCCTCGAGTTCAACGCCGGAATCACCTACGACACCTCCGACAAGTTCCACGCCGGCGTCGCCTACGGCCTCTTGATCCCCTTCACGGGCCTGCGCAACCAGGCGACCAGCACCAGCGCGTCGGTCGCTCACGCCGCGCGTTTCATTCTCGCAATTCCGTTCTAATGACGAAGCGCGCGGTGCGGGCGCTGATCGTTCTCGCCACCTCGACGCTGGTGGTCTGCGGCGTCAAGGGTCCGCCGCGTCCGCCGGCGCCCGAAGTCCCCGATGCAGGGCCCGTGGACGGCGGTCGATGAATCACTTCCAGCGCAAGCGCGGCCAGCTGTACTGCGAGGACGTGCCGCTCGCCGAGTTGGCCGAAGAAGTCGGGACGCCCGCCTACGTCTACTCGCAGGCGACGCTTTTGCGCCACGCTCGCGTCTTCAAGTCCGCGCTGCGCGGGCTCGATTTCCTGGCTTGCTTCGCGGTGAAATCCGCCCCGAATCTCGCGCTCTTACGGCTGCTGGTGGCGGAGGGATACGGCTTCGACATCGTCTCCGGCGGCGAGCTCTTCCGGGCCACCGAAGCAGGCGGCGATGCGCGCCGGATCGTTTTCTCAGGCGTCGGCAAACGCGCCGACGAGATGGCTGCCGCGCTGGACGCCGGCATCCTCCAGTTCAACTGCGAGAGCGAGGAGGAACTGGAGCAGCTCTCCCGGGTGGCGGTCCGGAAAAAGACGACCGCGCCGGTCGCGCTGCGGGTGAATCCCGAGGTCGACGCGCGCACACATCCCTACATCGCCACCGCGCTGGCCTCCTCGAAGTTCGGCGTGCCGGCGGCGCGCGTGCGAAAGGCGTACCGACTCGCTGCGTCGCTGCCGGGCCTGCGCGTCGAGGGCGTCGCGTGTCACATCGGCTCGCAGATCGCCAACACGAAGCCGTTCGTCGAGGCGGCCGGCAAGATGCGCGAGCTTTTGTTGATATTGCGGGCCGACGGCCACGAGATCCTCCGGCTCGACATGGGCGGCGGCCTCGGCGTGCCCTACGGCGACGGCCCGGCGCCGGCCTCGCCCAAGCAGTACGGCGAGGCCCTGGTGCGCGCGCTCGAGGGCCTGCCGGTCAAGATCCTCCTCGAGCCCGGACGGCTGCTGGTCGCGAACGCCGGCGTCCTTCTCTCGCGCGTGCTGCTCACCAAGGAGGGCCACCGCGGGCGCAAGTTCGTCGTCATCGACGCGGCGATGAACGATCTCCTCCGGCCGGCGCTCTACGAGGCTTTTCACGAGATCGAGCCGGTCGGCCGCCCCCGCCGCGGCGCCGAGCGGGTGGACGTGGTGGGGCCGGTCTGCGAGAGCGCCGACGTGCTGGCGAAGCGGCGGCGGCTGCCTCCGCTTTCGTCAGGCGACCTCGTCATCCTGCGCACCGCCGGCGCCTACGGGATGGCGATGGCCTCGCAGTACAACGCCCGCCCTCGTCCGGCCGAAGTGCTGGTCGAGGGCCGCTCCTGGCGCATCATCCGCGCTCGCGAGACCTACCGCGACCTGATCCGCGGCGAAACCACCTAAAGGCAAAATCTCACCGCGGAGGCGCGGAGAACGCGGAGGTTTCGCGGAGAATTGCCTTTACAAAAAACCCAAAAAAAACTCCGCGCTCTCCGCGCCTCCGCGGTGCGCTTGAAGCCTTTCCTAGAAGCGCAGCCGGTAGCCGAGGCCGAGGGCCAGCATGCTGCCGGCGCTCGAGTTGCCGGTCGAGATGAAGTCGACGCGGGAGAACGTGTAGCGGAGCTCGCCGAATGCCGCCCCCGGTCCGAAGACGTAGTCGGCGCCGCCCATCATCTGGAAGCCTACGCGCGTCTCGGTCTCGATGTACTGGCTCCCGAATGCGTTGGTCGCCGTGCGATGGAAATAGACCCCCGGCCCCACCCCGCCGTACGGCGTCAGCCGGGGAATGACGTTCTCCACCCGGTACACCGCCGAGAGCAGCACGCCGACCTCGGTGTTGCCGAGGCTGTAGTCGCTCGCGTTCGTCAGCCGCGGATCGGCCAGCGTGCCCGACGCCTTGGGCCGCACCCAGTCGAGCTCGAGCACCACCGCGAGGTGGTCGTCCATCCCCGGCGTGACGTACCCCGCCTCGACGCCGAAGAAGACCGCGCCCGACAGCCGCGAGGTCGGCTCGTACAGGCCGAGCTTGGGCGCGACCATGAATCGCTTCAGCCGCGGTTTCTCCGCCGGCGCGATCTCGGGTTCGGGCGCTGCGAGCACCGCCGCGGGCAGGAGCAACCAGAGGGCGAGTGTCTTGATGGTCATGGCGCCGGTCAGTACGGAATGCGATCGACCGAGGAGAGGATGGTCGCGTTGGTCGCGGTGGAGGTCAGCCCGCCTGCCGAATAGACGAAGCCGCCGTAGAGGGTCGCGCCGGGCAGGAAGCGGACCGTATAGGTGGTCGCCTCGAGTTGCAGGTTACCGGTGAAGCTCGCGGCGCTGGTGCAGGGCGAGCCGTTGCACACGTCGCCGCTGCGGAAGAGGATGAGATCGTTGATGGCGTTGGCGCCGAACCCGAACAGCCGGTCGCCGGCGACCTCCGACCACCCGCCGCGCCTGCCGAAATTGTACGTGTTCAGGTTGTTGATGTCGGTGCCCTGATTGTACGTGGCGTCCGCGAAGGCGATCGACGTCTGCGACACGCTCGCCACGATCGCGTGCCCCACTTCGATGGCCCCGGTGGTCGTCGTCAGCACGGTGTGCGGATTGCCCTGGATGCCGCCCTCGACCACCAGCCAGCCTTCGCCGGCGGCGACGCGGTCGGGAGCGGTCGGGTTGCTCGCGATCGAAAGCGCGTTCTGCTTGCGCGCGTGGCCGATCGCGCCGGTGGTGAACGCGCCGAGCGCATTGAGCGAAATCTGGCTGCTTTCGTAGCCGCTCGAGGCGGGCACCTCGCCGCCGTCGGCGTTGCAACTCGCGCCGGTGCATCCGCCGGCGACGTAGAGCCGGTCTCCCGCGATGCGGGCACCGAACTGGCCTCGCGGGGTGGTCAGGGGTGGCATCGCTACCCAGCGGCCGATCGCGCCGGCCGGCTGCGGCTTGAGGCCGCTCGGCGTGATCGAGCCGTCGTCGGTGAACGTCTCGCTCGGCAGCGCCGGGCCGGTGCAGCTCGTCACCGCCGCGGCTGGCTCGGCGAGAAGCCGCTCGGTCCCCGTCGCCGCGTTGACGGCGACGCTGCGGTAGATCCGGTATTTCGCCGCGCCGGCAATGCATGGCCAGCTCAACGTCGCCTTGCTCGCGCCGCCGGCGGTCACCGGCTCCTCGTCGGAGGCCAGCGTCTCGCCGCCCGGGTTCTTTGCGTCGGACGCCGCCAAAAGCGCGGAGACGCGGTAGTACCAGGTGCCGCTGGCCAGCAAGCCGCCGGTTGCCGGCGCAATCGGCGAATGGATCACCGGCGCGTCCGCCGTGCGCAGCACCTGCGCCCGCTCGACCGTCGCCAGCGCGGCGCCGGTCGAATCGATACCGCCGATGACGAAGACGTACCCGGTATCGCCCGGCACCTGCACCGAGACCGCCGACAAACCATGGCGGACGGATCCGAGCGCCGTCCGATCGAGCACCTGGAACGCGCCGAGCGAGCCGAACGGCGAGATCGGCGACATCTCGATCGACGAGAGCGTGTTGGTGCCGGCCTGACCCATCGGCCCGTCGATGCCGCCGAGTGCATAAAGGTAATGATTTCCGGCATCATCGGCGGCTTGCACGAGCGGAAAGTCCGCCCGCGCGGTGACCAGCGCCGCGCCGGCCGGCTGCGCGTTCGACGGCGCCGCCGTCGGCGCGGTGATCACCAAGCCGGAGAAATCGCCGAATGCCGGATCGGCGGTGTTCTGCACGCGGATGACGTAGAAGCCGACGTTGGTGACCGCGAATCCGCCGGTCGCCGCCAGCTGTTTCACGTTCGGGTCGTACTCGACGCAGTTGGCCTGCGCCACCGCCTGGACCTTGGCGTGGATGGCGGACGCCGTCTGCGACACGACCGGCAGGTCGCAAGCGCGCACGTTCGCGCCCGCCGGAAAGACGATCTGCGGCTTCGACGTCGCCTCGAAGTTCGCGCCGGTCACGCCGCCGGAATTGATCGTCAGGTCCTGCGTGCCGCCGGTGTCGATCGCGGCCGGATTGATCGAGGCGACGATCGGCGGCTCGCCCATCACCGTGAAGCCTTCCGCGCCGGAGAGCGTTCCGAAGGCGCCGCTCGGGTCCTCGACGTCGATGGTGTACGGGCCGCCCGGCTGGATCCCTTTGGGGCAGCCGCCCGCGGTGATGTCGGTCACGGGCGTCGGCGCAAGCCCGGAACAGGTCGGCACCACCGCCGTGATGGTGTTGGCGTCGACGAACGCGACGCGCAGCAGCGGGATCGGCACCGCGAGCGTGCTGCCCTTGATCGGCGCGCTGATGAGGACCGCCGGCGCCGGACCGCTGAACGTCTTGGTGTTGTGGATGGTGATGGTCTGGTTCTTCTGCTGCCAGCCGAACTTCGGATTCGCCGTCAGCGTGCCGAGGTTCGTGCAGCTGCTGTAGACCTTGATGTCGGTCACGCCGAAGCCGTGCGTGTCGGTCGTGTACGGCGCGACGCAGCCGGCCGGATCGGCGACCTGGATCGTATACGGCGTCCCGGTCGCGCTGGCCTGCTGGAACTTGCCGGCGGGGATGACCGCATCGAGCTCGGTCGGCGTGACCAGCAGCGTCGAAGCGGCCACCTGCACCGCTGCGCCGCCGGCTTGCGGAACGAACGAAACGGCCGGGGGCCCATCCTGACGAAAGCCGCTCCCCACGATCACCACCCGCGACGGCTTGTCGTTGCACAGCCGCGGCGTGGTCGGGCCCGTCGGCGGCACCACTTCCACCGAGACGACAGCCGGCGGTGGAATCACGCGGATGGCGCCGGCCTTGGTGGCCGAGGCGCCGTTCAGGTTGGTGACCGTGAGCGAATAATCGCCGGGCGCCAGCTCGTGCGCGTCGGCGGTGCTGTCCCTGGTCCGCATCGCCAGCGGCATGCGCGTCTTGTCGGTGAAGCGGACGTACGGTTCGGGCAGCGCGTACGACTCCGGTCCGGCGAGTGTGACCTTCGGCATCGCCACGCCCGTGTGCTCGTGCAGCGCGCCGGCCGGGAGCGGGGCGAAGTTGTCGCCCAGCGCATCGATCAGCCAGCCAGCCGCCGGATCGCCCTGTGCGCTGCAGAGGAACGCGGGGCCCATAGAGTGATCCTGCTCGCTGACCGCGCCTGTCACCGACGGCGTAGGGCCCTGGATGCCCTTCGCGCAAGCGAGGCACAGCACGAGGAGCAGGCTGCGGGCACACATGTCCACCTCTTCGCCGGACCCTACCCGAGCAAGACCCCTCGGGCGAGTATTCGGTCAAGCGCTCAAAAGGCGCGGTTGTGCGCGTTGCGGGGACGGCTTCCCGACAGTACAGTGCGCGGCCCGGTAGCAGCAGAGGTGCGGAAGATGGCGCAATTTCACGGGTCGATGGTGGCGCTGGTCACGCCCTTCAAGGGCGGACAGGTCGACGAGCCCGCTTTGCGCGCGCTGGCGAAGTGGCAGATCGAGGAGGGCACCGACGGGCTCGTCCCGTGCGGCACGACCGGCGAGGGCGCGACGCTGTCGGCGGAAGAGATGGTCCGCGTGGTGCGCATCTGCGTCGAGGAGGCGCGCGGCAAGGTCCCGGTGATCGCCGGCTGCGGATCGAACGACACCCGCCGGACGATCGAGAACGTGCAGCGCGCGCGGGAAGCCGGGGCCGACGCCGCGCTGGTCGTGACGCCCTACTACAACAAGCCGACGCCGGAAGGATTGTTCCGTCATTTCGAGGCCGTCGCTCGCCAGGGCGGGCTGCCGGTCGTGATGTACAACGTGCCTTCGCGCACGTCGGTGGACATGCTGCCGGACACCATCGCCCGCTGCGCGAAAGTGCCGGGCATCGTCGCCGTCAAGGAAGCGAGCGGCAACGTGGTGCGGGTGGCCGAGATCCTCTCGCTCGGCGTGCCCGCCGATTTCTCCATCCTCGCCGGCGACGACATGTTCACGCTGCCGACCTTAGCGAGCGGCGGCCAAGGCGTGATCAGCGTGGTGGCCAACATCGCGCCGCGCGATCTGGCCGGCCTGTACGACGCTTTTGCGGCAGGAAATCTCAAAGCCGCGCAGGCCGCGCAGATCAAGTTCGCGCCGCTGGTGAAGGCGTTGTTCCTCGAGACCAACCCCCTGCCGGTCAAGCACGCGCTGGCGAAGATGGGTCGCATCGCGCCGGAGTTGCGCCTGCCGCTGGCGCCGCTCTCGGAGGCGGCCGCGCCGAAAGTCGAAGCCGCGTTGAAAGCGTATGGAGGGCTGATGTGATCCGCGCTTGCGTCGCCGGCGTCGGCGGTAAGATGGGCTCGCGTATCCTGAATGCGCTGCGCGCCGAGGAGGATTTCGTCGTCACCGGCGCGTTCGAGAAGGCAGAGAGCCCGCAGATCCGCCTCGACGCCGGCATTCTGTCGGGGGCGGGTCCGCTCGAAGTCACCATCGCGGCCAGCATCGAAAAGGCTCTCGAAAAGCCCGCCGACGTGGTCATCGATTTCACCGCGCCCAACGCCTCGCTGCGGCACGCCGCGGTGTGTGCGGAAAAGGGCGTGGCTCTGGTCGTAGGTACGACCGGTTTTTCCGCCCAGGCCAAGGCCGAGCTCGCCGGCCACGCGCAGCGGATTCCT